>CANQNL010000001.1 GCA_947625215.1 uncultured Bacilli bacterium
CCTTTTTGTTTTACTTATTTTAGCTAGTATGGTATAATTTTATATAGAAATAAAGGAGCAATTTAAATGAAAAATAGACAGTTAATATTAAATATGACATCTACAATGCTTGCTTTTTGCGTTAATATGGGTATTAACTTCTTTTTGACGCCTTATATTACCAAAAATGTCGGTGTAGAAGCTTATGGCTTTATAACTTTGGCTAATAACTTTGTAATGTACGCTAGTTTACTAACTATCGCATTAAATTCAATGATTGGAAGATTTATAACAATTGCTATCCATCAAGGTAATTATGAAAAAGCCAATAAATATTTTACAAGCTCAGTATATGCTAATATCTTTGTCGGTCTAATATTATTGCTTCCATCTTTATTTATTGTTTTATTTTTAGATAACTTACTTACTATACCTGCTAATATTATTTTTGATGTAAAACTATTATTTTTGTTTATTTTTATAAATTTCTTTTTGAGTATAATTAATGCTTCATATTCAGTTGCCACATTTGCCACAAATAGGCTAGAATTAGCTGCTAAAGTTAATATTGTATCTTATGTTATTAGAGGATTATTAATTTTAGGCTTATTTATGTTATTTAAACCATATGTTTTATATGTTGGTTTAGTGTCTTGTATTGTTTCTATTTATATTTTAATCAAAAATATGTATTATACAAAAACATTACTACCAAAAATCAATATAAAAAAGATATATTTTGATATAAAATATGTTTTTGAAGTTGTAAAATCTGGTATTTGGAATACTATAACTAAATTAGGACAAATACTAACTGATGGCCTTGATTTATTAATCACAAATTTATTTATAAATCCAATAGCAATGGGGCAGTTTGCGATTATAAAAACAATAACAACTACTTTAAGCACATTTATTTCAACTTTTGCTGGTATATTTTCACCTCAACAGACAATTGATTATGCCAAAGGAAAAATAGAAGAGGTTATTAAAGATTTTAAATTATCAATGAAATTGACTGGATTTTTTGCCAGTATTTCTTGCTGCGCACTTTTAGTTTTTGGGTCAGCTTTTTATACCTTATGGGTACCAGAGCAAGATATAAATCTTTTAACTATTTTATCAATTATCTCAATTATTGCGAGCGTTGCTACTTCTGTAATCGTACCACTATGGCAAGTATTTACGATTACAAATAAATTAAAAGTAAATGCTTTAGTACACGTATTTTTAGGCTTATTTAATACCTTAGTTGTCTTTATCTTGCTTCAGTTTACAGATTTAGGAGTAATTATTGTAGCTGGCGTATCTTCGGTAACCGGAACAATTAAAAACTTAATATATACTCCAATGTATTCTGCCCATTGCTTAGGCGTTAAAAAAACTATCTTTTATCCCGAAATTTTCAGATATCTATTTGTAACCTTAATTTTAGTTTTAATCAATTTAGGTATATACTTCATCATTCCTATTCATACATGGATAACTTTATTTATCGTAATAACCATAAGCATTGTTTTAGGTATTATTGTAAATTATTTCATTATGTTTAATAAAGATGAAAGAATTTATATTAAAAATTTAATCAAGAAAAAAATAGGGGGTAAATTAAATGCGCAAAATTAAAGATTTTATAAAAGTAATATGCTGGTATATATTTAAGATTTTTAGAATTGACAAAAAGAAAATCGTAATTGACTGCTTTAATGGAAAAAGTTATTCTGATAATCCTAAATTAATAGCTGATGCAATATATAAATTAGATCCATCATATAAAATAATTGTTTTAATTTATTATCAAAAATTTGATAGTATTGTTTTACCTAGCTATGCTACGAAAGTAAAATATAACTCTATTAGAGCTATTTATGAATTAGTAACTGCTAAATTATGGCTTGGTAATTCCCGCAAATGTTATTTTACTTCTAAAAGAAAGGGCCAAATTTATATTCAAACGTGGCACGGGGGGATTGGCGCTAAAAAAGTTGAAAAAGATGTTCAAAATACTTTAAGTAAAGAATATGTGAAATATGCTAAAAAAGATGCCTTAATCACTGATTATATGATTGCCAGCGGCACCTGGCAAAAAGAAGTATTTAAAAAAAGTTTTTGGTATGATGGGAAATTCATTGAAATGGGCTGGCCTACTTATGATATGTTTTATAATTATGATAAAGAGGCAATTGATAAAAAATATCGCCAGCTTTTAAATATTCCTTTAAATAAAAAAGTTTTACTATACTGTCCAACTTTTAGAGATGGTGAGACACTTAAATATTACGATTTAGATTTTGAAAGAATAATTGAGACTCTTAATAAAAAATTTAACACAGAATGGGTAGTTTTAGTAAAATTACATCCTAATATTGCTGAAAAAGCTGATAGTTTTAATTATAATGAAAAGGTTATAAATGCATCTACCATTAGTGATATTACTGAACTTGAAATATTTGCTGATTTAATGATTACCGATTATTCTTCAACAATGTTTGATTTTGCAATTATGAAAAAGGTTTGTTATATATACGCTAATGACTATGAGGAATATATAAAACAAAGAGACTTTAATTTATCATATGATGAAATGCCTTTTCCAATTTCCAAAACGCAAGAAGAACTTGAAAATGCTATTATGAATTTTGAACCTAAAACTTACAGCGCAGACATCGATAAATATTTAGATAAATTAGGGCTTTTTAGAAATCCTAATTCAAGTCAGGATATTGCTAAATTTATAATTGAGGTGATAAAATGAATATTTTTAAAAGAGCTTATAGAAAAGTAAAATATCATTTAATTAAAAATAATATTGCTAAACAGATTGAAATAAAACATCATATTAAAAAAGATATGGTAAAAAAATATAAATACCTTATCGATTCTTTTGAAAGTAAAGATTATAAAAAAGAATTTTCAAACAAAATATTTATATGTTGGTTTCAAGGTTTAGAAAATGCGCCTTTATTAGTTCAAAAATGTGTAGAATCAGTTAAAAGAACAATGCCTGGTAAAGAGGTGATTATTTTAACTGATGATAATTATAAAGATTATACAAATTTTCCTGATTATATAATAGAAAAATACGAAAATGGTATTATTTCTAAAACCCACTTTTCTGATCTTTTAAGAGCTAATTTATTAGTAAATCACGGGGGATTATGGCTTGATTCAACTGTTTTTTCAACAGCTAAAGAAGAACCTACTTATATAACTAAGGAGCCTTTGTTTGTCTTTAAAGATATTTCTTTAGATAGAACCGATAAACTTCCAACGAATTCATCAAGCTGGCTTATAAATGCTTGTAAACATCATCCTATTTTAGAGCTTACGCAGGCTATTTTATTTGAATATTGGAAAAATGAAAATAAACTATCTAATTATTTTCTATATCATATAGCTTTTTCAATCGCTTCTGATAAATATAAAGAAGATTTCGATAATATTCCAACATTTAATAATGTAAGTCCGCATATTTTAATGTTTGAACTTACTAAAAAATATGATAAAAACAGATTTAAGCAAATAGAGAAAATGTCAGATTTTCATAAATTAAATAAGGCTTTAAAAACTGATGGAAATATTTATACCAATTATGATTATGTAATAGGGAAGGAGGAAGAAAAATGAAAAAATTTTTCTATTTTATCTTATTTACATTTTTATTTATGTTTGGGCAAAACGTTGTTTATGCTCTAGAAGATGGTGTTTATAGTATTAAATCGGCTATGAATGATAATATGGTTATTGATGTTTATATGGGATGGACTAAAAATGAAGCTAATGTTCAATTATTTACTAATAATAGTGGCGCTAATCAACTATGGGATGTTAAATCATTGGGCGGTGGTTATTATACTATTAAAAGTATAGCAAATACTTCATTTTCATTAGATGCCTATGGCGCGAAACCAAAAGCAGGCGCTAATATCCAGTTATATAAATATAATGGTGGAGACAACCAGAAATGGTTGATTAAAGAAGATGGTAATGGATATTATTATATAATTTGTAAATATAATAATTTATATTTAGATGTTTATTATAGTTTAGCCAAAAATGGAACTAACATTCAATTATGGAATAAAAATGGGGGTAAAAATCAAAAATGGAAATTTGAAAAAAAACAAACAATTAGTAATGGAATTTATACTATTAAAAGTGCTTTAAACAATAATTTAGTTGTTCAGTCTAGAAGCGGAATATCTTCTAATGCTACGAATGTTCAACTTGAGCAATCTAATAATAAAGATTATCAAAAATGGGAAGTTAAATATTTAGGAAATGGCTATTATTCAATTAAAATGGCTTTAAATACTGGAGTATCTTTAGATGTTTATGGTGCCTATAAAAATCCAGGAACTAATACTGAAGTTTATCAAAACAATTCAAAAGATAATCAAAAATGGATTATTAAAGATGCCGGTGGTGGTTATTACTATATAATTTCCAAATGCAATAATTTAGCTTTAGATGTTTATTATGGAACGGCTAAAGCAGGAACTAATATTCAGATGTTTACGCAAAATGGCGGCAATAATCAGAAATGGAAATTTGAAAAAGTTTCAATGGAAAAAAATACGCAACCTATTACTAAAGGCACATATATAATTAAAAGCGCTTTAAGTAATCAAATGGTTGCTGATGTTTATGGCGCTAAGGCAAATGATGGTACTAATGTTGAACTATTTACGCAAAACGGTGGCAATAATCAGAAATGGATTGTTGAACCTTTAAGCGATGGTTATTATACCATTACAACTGGTATGAGTGATAATATGTCATTAGATGTTCATAATTCTGGAAAAAATCCTGGTACAAATGCTGAGATATATAGAAAAAATGGTGGCGATAATCAGAAATGGATTATTAAAGATGCCGGTGGTGGTTATTATTATATAATTTCCAAATGCAACAATTTATATTTAGATGTATATTATGGTTTAGCTAAAAATGGTTCTAATATGCAGTTATGGACTTATAGTGGTGGCAATAACCAAAAATTTTCGTTTATTAAAACTGATATAAATGTTGACAATAGCAAGGAGTATAATGGCAAAAAATTTAGTTTTACTTCATTACTTAATACAAATCAAGCTATTGATATTGATCATTCTATTACTTTAAATAATCAAAATACACTTTTTTATCAAAATGGTAATAAAAAGAATCAATTGTGGTATGCTGAATATGTTGGTGATGGTTATTTTGCAATTAAAAGCGTTTTAAACAAAAAAGTCGCTTTAACTATCAAAAATGACAGTAAAAACGAAAACGCTGAAATAGTAGTTTATTCTTATAATGGTAAGGATAACCAAAAATGGAGAATTAAAAATCAGGGTAATAATAATGTATCATTTGTATCTAAATCTACAGAATTTTATATAACTGCTAATAATAATGCTGCTAATAATACAAAGCTGGTACTTAAAAAAGAAAATAATAACGATTCTCAAAAGTTTAAAAAAGCTGAATATAAAGGCGATGTTATTTATCGTGGATTTGATGTCTCACATCATAATAATATAGATTGGGATGCAGTAGCTAAAAATGAAAGCATTGATTTTGTAATTATTAGAGCCGGTTATGGAAAAGATTGGTTTGAAGATGGAACTGGTAATAATGGCGATCAAATGGATAGAAATTATATATATAATGTTCGTTCTTGTGAAGAAAGAAATATCCCATATGCTGTTTATTTATATTCATATGCAACAAATTTAGATGAAATAGCATATGAAAGCAAAACTACAGTAGAAGGTAAATCTGTTAATGAAGCTCAGCATATGCTTAATTTATTAAATAAAGTTAAAAACATAAATAATCAATATGAATATAAACCAACTCTTGGAACGCAGGTTTTCTTAGATATGGAAGATAATAGTACAATTGGAAATAAAGAAACAGCAAAAAAAAGGTTGACAGAAATGGCCGATGCTTTCTGTACCAAAATAGAAAACAACAAATACAACTGTGGAATTTATGCTAATAAGGTTTGGTTTGAAAATTATTTGAATGTTAATGAACTAGCAAAAGAATTTACATTATGGTATGCTAGAAAACCTTGGGATAGAGAGGATAATACTAGACCTTCAGTTTTACCAACATTTACTGATGCTGAAAATAACTTAACTAAATATTTGAATAAAAATCTTTATACTTATTGGCAGTTTACATCATGGGGTTATTTCAATGGCACAAAAGGTGGTAACGTAGATTTAGACTTAGGATTAAATATTTTTGATAAATAATGACAAAATAATTTTACTGGGAAGTGATTATATGAAAAGATTAGGAATAATAGTTCCATGTTATAATGAAGAAGAAATATTTGATTATTCAAAAGAAAAATTAACTAATTTAATTAAAGATTTGATTAAAAAAGGAAAAATATCTTCTGATAGTTTTATACTATTTGTCGATGATGGAAGTAAAGATGAAACGTGGAATAAAGTAGAAAAAGAAAATAAAACAAACAAATATGTTTATGGCTTAAAATTAGCAAGTAATGTAGGACATCAAAATGCTTTAATAGCGGGCATTACAGAAACAGTAGATCTTGTAGATCTATCTGTTTCCATTGATGCTGATCTTCAAGATGATATAAATGTTATCGAAGAGATGATCGATAAATTTAATAATGGGACTGATATTGTTTATGGGGTTAGAAATGATAGAAAAACAGATAGTTTCTTTAAAAGAACAACAGCTCAAACATTTTATAAAATGATGAAAGTTTTAGGAGTAAAATCCGTTTATAATCACGCCGATTTTAGATTAATGAGTAAAAGGGCAATGGAAGCTTTAACGGAATTTAAAGAAAAAAATCTATTTTTAAGAGGAATTGTCCCTTTAATTGGTTATAAAACTGATAATGTTTATTACGCTAGAAGTGAAAGAATAGCCGGAACAAGTAAATATCCCTTAAAGAAAATGCTTTCGTTTGCTTTGGATGGGATTACATCTTTCAGTATTAAACCGATGACAATTATTTTGTGGCTAGGCATAATTATCATTATTGTCAGTATAATTGCAATGATTTATAGTATTGTTGTTTACTTTATGGGCAATAGTTTAAGTGGTTGGAGTTCACTATTTTGTTCAATTTGGTTTTTAGGTGGCGTCCAACTTTTAAGTTTAGGAGTAATTGGGGAATATGTTGGTAAAACATATATTGAAATTAAAAATAGACCTCGTTATATTGTCGAAAAATTTTTAAAAAATAAAAAATAAATTTTAAAGGATTGATAATATGAAAAAGGGTATGAATATATATATATATATATATATATAGGAATAATACTTACAATAATACCATTTATAGTAATTACTTATAATTCATTATTAAATAATAATGCAGGCTCTTTTTTAAACAATATTACAACTCATCCAGAATATATAGTTTGGATTCTTGCTATTATTATTTTCTTAACACTTATAATTATTAGTAATTTTATTAACAAATGGAATGATAAAAAGAAAAAAATATTTAAATATAGTTTAATATTATTTTTACTTTTTATTCAATGCGTTTTATTTATTTCTATTGTTCCAATTGCTGGAACTGATGCTTACGAAGTAATAGAACAAGGTAGAGGAATTGCTTTTGGTTTTGATAAAATTGTTGATTATAATACGTCAAATTACTGGCAAATTTACTCTAACAATAATTTTTTCTTATTAATTATAATTTTGTTAACTAAATTTTTTAATATATTTCATCTAACAAATTCTATTAGTTATTTAGTTTTTTGTAATATTATAATGATAGATTTAGCTATATACTTTATTTATAAGACAGCTATGAAATTAAAAGGCAAAGATTTTGCCTTAATAACTTTACTTTTATGTGTAATGTGTCCTTTTAATTATATTTTTATTTTTTGGGTGTATACAAATACTTTTAGTTGGGTATTTATAATTGCATCAATATACTTAGTTTTATTAATGAAAGAACGCCGTTCTATTGATACAAAATTTATCATATATGCAATAATTTTTGGCTTAATATCATTAATTGGTTTTCTAATTAGAGCAACAATGATTATTCCAATAACTGCTATTTTCATTACATTTATAATTTATTTAATTTTACACAAAAAATCAATAATACTATTTGTTAAAAAGAATTATATAAAACTTATAGTTCTAGCTATTTTAATTTTAATTTCGCTAGGAACTTCTTATAAGATTATAAATACGCAAATTAATAAATACTATCCAGATAGTTCTAATAATTTTCCAGTAACTCATTGGATTATGATGGGAATGGATGGAACAGGGGCCTATAATCGTAAATATTCCGATTATACATATAGTTTTAAAACAAAAGAGGATAAAATAAAAGCTAATATTACAAAAATTCAAGAGATGGTTAACGGTTATGGTTTTACTGGTTTAATAAATCATTTTATTAAAAAGATTCCAGCTACTTTTACTGGTAACTATTATTTTGAACTTGAAAAAATTCAAAAACCAAGTAAATTATTTCCATATCTTGTTGATGATAAAAAAGATGGAATAATAATATATCTTGAAGCTTTTAGAATAGTTTTATATTCATTGGTTTTAATTAGCTTATTTAGTCAGCTTATGTCCAAGAAAGTAGATTATCGAATTTTATTTACAATTACATTATTTGGAGTTATATTATTTTATACTATTTGGGAAAGCAAACCAACCTATAGTTTACCATTTATTTCAATTATGATTATTTTAGCCACTAGTTCTTTAAAAAATATATCGTCAAAAATAGAAAAATTTACGATTAAGCATAAGGAATTTGGTAAAACTTTAGGACTTATTTCTATTATAATGACAATAATTATATTTTTATCATTATGTCAAGGAATTACTGGCAAAGACAAAATATATAATAAATATCAATTAAAAGCTGATTTTGACAGGGTAGTTTATAAAATAAATGATGTCGCCAAAGATGACAAAATTATAAAGCAAGAGTTTTATGCGTATGGAAAATTTAATAAAATTGGTGTGAAAGCTAATGCTATTAATAAAAAAGATATAAAATATAAAATTAAATTATATACTAAAAATAGAATTATTAAAACTTTTGAAGTTTCTGCTAAAGATATAAACCCTTATACCAATTTAATTTATTTAAGTTTAAAAGAACAAAATATAAATAAAAAACAAAAATATTTTATTACAATAGAATCTGACAATAATAAAGATTCTATTGTATGGGGTTATGGACTTTCGCATACTAATAGTCAGTATGAAGGAGATTCCTATATAAATAATAAAGAATATAAAGGTGATTTAGGTATAGTAGTTAGTTATGAATATTATGGCTCTTTTGTTTCTAAAACCCAGTATATACTATTAATGATATTTACTTTATTAATTGAAATATTAATTATTAAAAATTTATTTAATATCAAAAAATAATGAAAGGATGGTATTATGGCAAAACATTTAAACACTTTTATAAAAACTAGTATTGTATTTACTATAATACCATTTATAATAATTACTTATAATGCTTTAATGAATACTGATGTTGGTTTTTTCTTAAATAATATTACACTTCATCCAGAATATATTTTTTGGTTTTTGACGATATTAATTTTCTTATTTACCATAGTTATCTTTAAATTTATAAGTAAATGGGATAACAAGAAAAAACGAATATTAAAATATATTTTAGTTTGTATTATATTAATAATTCAAGCTGTTTTACTATTAGATATACATCCAATTTTTTTAACTGATTCTTATATGGTAATAGATCAAGGACAAGCGATTGCTTTGGGAATTGATAAAATAGTTGATTATAATTCAACATTTTACTGGGAAATTTATTCTAATAATAATTTATTTTTACTAATTGTTATAATTCTTACTAAATTATTTAATTTTTCTAATTATTTAGTTTTGATTAATACAATTTTGATTGATTTATCTATTTTCTTTACTTATAAAGTTGCTAAGAAATTAAAAGGTAATGATTTTGCTTTAAAAGTATTAGTTTTATGCATAATGAATCCCTTAAATTATTTCTATATTTTTTGGCCTTATACTAATACCTTTAGCTGGCCATTTACCATAGGAATTATTTATTTAGCATTATTAATAAAAGATTGTAAAAAAGTAGATTTAAAATTTGCGATTTATTCTATTTTATTTGGTCTTACAGCACTAATTGGTTATATGCTTAGACCAACGATGGTAATTCCACTTACAGCCATATTTGTAACTTTTATAATTTATGCTTGTTTTCATAAAACTAAGATAAAAAATTATTTTAAAGAAAATTGGAAAAAACTATCCGTAGTTATGTTATTAGTATTTGTACTAACTGGTTTTTCTTATAAAGGAATAACAAGTGCGATTAAAGAATTTTATCCTGATAGTTCTAAAAATTTTCCAATTTCGCACTGGCTTATGGTTGGTATGAGTGAAAATGGCACAATTGATGAAGCTTATAATAATTATACATATTCTTTTAAAACCAAAGCTGAAAAAGTAAAAGGAAATATAAATCAAATTAAAAGTTTTATAAGTGACTATGGCCCTAGTGGACTCGTACATCATTTTATTTCTAAATTACCAATCAATTATTCTAGTTACTATTTCTATCAAATAGATAAAATAGAAAAACCAAGCAAATTTTATAAATATTTGTATGGCGATAAAAGTGATTTTATAAATATATATTCTAGTGCTTTTAGAAACTTTATATTTTTACTAGTTTTAATTAGTCTAATTAGTCAGTTAAAAATTAAAAAACCAGATTATCGTATCTTATTTACCATTACGTTATTTGGAATGATATTGTTTTACTTATTATGGGAAGTAAAAAATACCTATCATTTACCATTTGTTTCAATAATGATAATTCTTGCTGCTTCAGCTTTAAATCCAATTTCAACTAAAATAACTAATTTAAACAACGGAAAACAATTATATAATATCAGTTTATTTTGTATGTTATTTACAGTAATATCATTTATATCTTTATATCAAGGGTTTACTAAACCTTCAAAATTATATAATGATTATCAGCTTAAGGCAGAAAATGAGCCATTTCTTATTTATGAAAAAAATATTGCTGCCGATAATATTACTTTAAAACAAGAATTTTATGCTTACGGAAAATTTAATACAATTTCCTTAACAGCAGATAAAATAAATAATAAAGATACTATATATGATATAAAAATATATGATGGTAAAAAGATTATTGACTCTAAAGAAATCACTTCTAAAAATATTAAAAATGATAAAATTACAATTGATTTTAAATTACAAAACCCAACAAAAAAACATAAATATTTAATAGTTATTTCATCAAAAGATAAAAAAGATTCTATTATGTGGGGTTATGCTTTTACTAGGGCAGGTGATATATACCCAGGAAATTTATATTTAAATGATAAAAAAATAAATAGTGATTTAGGTATAGTTGTTAGTTATGAGTATTACGGAGGTTTTGTTTCAAAAACTCAGTATATATTATTAATGATATTTATTTTATTAATTGAAATATTAATTATTAAAAATTTATTTTATAACAAAAAAGTAGATTAATTCCATCTACTTTTTTTTAATTCATTCCCCAAACAATTGTCGCAACAAAGAATGCTACCATTACAATAAGCATTAACCAAATGATTATCTTTTGCATTAATTTAGCAATATCAATAGGTTTCTTTTGTTTTTTCTTCTTTTTGTTGCTGGCGTCCTTTTTTTCATTTTGTTTATTGGATGTTTTACTAATTTCTGTTTCATTAACTTTTTTAGTTTCATTATTAACAGGTTTGTTTGTATTTTTATTTGTTTTACTTTTTGTATTTTTTTTCTTTTTTTTGCTCATTTTTTTCACCTCGTTATATTAATTATAATATAAATTTTAGATTTTTGGAATATTTTAAAGATAAATTAATATAATTTGTTGAGGAGATAAAATATGAAAAAATATATGGACAAGTTAAAAAACATTATTCGCATTAATAAAAATCTATTTGTGTTCTTATTAGTAATTGTAATTGTTGGACTTATTTCAGGATCAATATTTGAAACTATATTAGGAGATGAAGACAAAAAATTAGTACTTGATTATTTAAATTCATTTTTCAGTGGCGTAAAAGATGGGAAATTAAATTATCAAACTTCTATTATAAATACGATAATTTTTACGGTTGGCTTTGCTTTAATTATTTGGCTTTTGGGAATATCGGTAATCGGTTTTTTCATTATTTTATTTATGTTATTTATGAAGGCATTTATTCTAGGCTTTTCTATAAGTGGTATTATTGCCACGTTAGGTATTAAGGGTCTTTTATTAAGCTTAATTTATGCTTTTCCGCATCATATTATAAATATACTTATATTTATGATTTTATCGGCATATGCTTTAATTATTTCTTTTAAATTAATTCAAAGTGTTACTTCTAAGAAACCATTAAACCTTAAAAATTTTATGAATAGGTATTTAATTATATTAATTTTTTCAGTGGTAATATTGATTATGACTAGTTTGTATGAAGTTTATATAGTACCTAAGATTTTAAGTTTTGTTTTAGGAATAATAACTAAATAGTTATTTTTTTCTTTCTTTTATTTACTTGACTTATAAAATAGAGAAAGGGTATAATAAAAATGTTAATAGGAGGTTAGACTAATGAATGTTGCATTAATATTTGCGGGTGGAATAGGGTCTAGAATGGGGCTTAAAACACCAAAACAATTTTTAAAAATAAATGGTGTTCCGATTATTGTCCTAACACTTATGAACTTTCAAAAACATAAAGATATTGATAGTATTTGTGTTGTTACACTTAAAAAATATATTAATTATGTTAAAGAATTAGTAAATGAATATAATTTAGATAAAGTAATTTCTGTAGTCCCTGGTGGTAAAACAGGGCAAGATTCAATTTATAATGGTCTTTGTGAAATCAAGAAAAACTATCCAAAAGATACGACTGTGTTAATTCACGATGGTGTAAGACCTATATTAACTAGTCAAGTTATAAGCGATAATATTAAAGCTGTTAAAGAATATGGAAATGCAATTACTTGTAAGCAATGTACAGAAACAATTATTACTATTAAAAATGAACATCAAGTTGATGAGGTCATAGACCGCGCTAATTCATTAACTGCTCAAGCGCCACAAAGTTTTATATTAAGTGAAATATTAGAAGCTCACGAAAAAATTAGAAAAACTAATCCAAATTATGAAGGTGTTATTGATTCTTGTACACTTATGCGTTTAAATGGTAAAGAATTACATACAATATTGGGTAATGTTGATAATTTGAAAGTAACAACCAAAAATGATTATTTATCAGTTAAAGCTATAGTAGAAAATCAAGATATAAAATTTGAATAAAGGAGTTACTATGAATCAAATATTAGAAGAAGATTTAAAAGATATAACTAGTCAAAATATTGATTTTGAAAAATTAAAAGATAAATCAGTTTTAATAACTGGCGCTAGTGGAATGATTGGATCGTATTTAGTTAGAACACTTGTATTTTTAAATGAAACTAAAAATTTAAATATAAAAATTTTAGCTTTAGTTAGAAATTCAAAGAAACTTTCAGATGACATTATAAATAAGATAAAAATCATTGAGCAAGATGTATGTAAGCCGGTAGATATAGATGACAATATTGATTATATAATTCATACTGCTAGTCCAGCATCTCCAGATATTATGAAAAAGTATCCAATTAGTGTTATTAAAGCTAATACTTTAGGAACAATTAATACATTAGATTTAGCTGTTAAAAAGAACGCAATTTATATGTTTGTATCTTCTAGAGAAGCATACGGGGAACCTATAAAAGAAAAATGCGCTTTTAAAGAAGATGATATGGGACTTTTAAACCCTGTAAATGTGCGTTCTTGTTATTCAGAAGGTAAGAGGGCAGGTGAAACTTTATGTGCCTCATATCAAGTTGAAGAAGGAATAAACGTTAAAATTGTAAGACCTGCCTATGTATATGGACCAGGAATGAGCTTAAATGATAGTAGAGTTCAAACGTGTTTTATAAACGATGTGATGAATAACCGTGATATATGTTTAAATAGTGCTGGTAGTGCGGTAAGATCATATATTTATATATCTGATGTAATTTCAGGAATGTTTTATGTCCTTTTAAATTCTAAAGACACCGTTTATAACATAGCCGATGATAAATGCATTATTTCCATTAAAGAGCTTGCTAGAACAATAATTAAAGCCAGCGGAAAAGATTTAAAATTAACTTTTAATATTCCAAAAGAAAATAAAGGAGTATCTAATTTATCTTATGGCATATTAGATATGAGTAAATTATGTAGCTTAGGATGGAAACCCAAATATAATGTTTTAGAAGGCTTTAAACGAACTATAAAATATTTTGAAATAGAAAATTATAAAAACTAATAAAAAATAAGTAATGCCACTTAAATTTAATGATCCTAAAAGAATTTATATTGAAATAAGTATAGATTCTTTTTTATTTATTTTATATAATTATCAATACAATTTTAAATAAGAAGCTAAAAAAAGTCAACTTATAAATGAGCGCTCATTATAATTTTAATCTATCGATTTAAGAAATAATAGATTTTCTATTATTTTTTTGATAAAATAATATATAGGTGATGTCCATTGAAAAAAGTAGTAATTGGAATGAGTGGGGGAGTAGATAGTAGTGTCGCTGCTATATTACTACAAAAACAAGGATATGAAGTTATCGGCTTATTTATGCGAAATTGGGATACTAGTGTTAATGGTGATTATCTGGGTAACCCTGATTTAGATAATGATATATGCCCTCAGGAGCAAGATTATAATGATGCTCTTAAAGTTTGTGAAAAATTAAATATACCTCTTCATAGAACCGACTTTGTTAAAGAGTATTGGGATTATGTATTTACATATTTTTTAGAAGAACTAAAAAAAGGAAGAACGCCTAATCCTGATATTATGTGTAATAAATATATTAAGTTTGATATGTTTGCTAAAGAAGCAAAAAAACTAGGCGCTGATTATATTGCTACTGGTCATTATGCTAGAATAAAAGATGGTAAACTTTTAAGGGGAATAGATGATAATAAAGACCAAACTTATTTTCTATCACAAGTTTCAAAGGATCAGCTTGAAAACGTTTTATTTCCAATAGGGGATATGACAAAGAGTGAAGTACGAAAAGTAGCTGAAGACTATGATTTGATTACAGCAGATAAAAAGGATTCTACTGGCATTTGCTTTATTGGTGAAAGAAATTTTAAAAAGTTTTTAGAAAATTATCTACCAAATATTCCTGGTGATATTGTAAATATTGATACTGGTGAAATATTAGGTAAACATTCTGGACTTATGTATTATACATTAGGACAGAGAAGGGGACTTAACATAGGTGGAACTAAAGATCGATTATTTGTTGCTAAAAAAGATTTAAATAATAATATTTTATATGTTGCTATGGGAGATGAAAACAAATATTTATTAAGTTATGAAGCTATCATTGAAAACGTTAATTTATTAGATGAAATCCCAGAAAAATGTACAGCTAAATTTAGATATCGCCAGCCTGATAATGATGTTATCGTTACTAAATTAGATGATGGCAATTTATTAGTTAAATATCCTCAAGGAGTTAAAAGCGTAACACCTGGACAAGCTTGTGTGTTTTATAATGGTGAGCAGTGTCTAGGTGGCGGTATTATAAAACAAGCTAAATAGTTATATTTTAATAGAAACTAGAAAGCCAAATTTCTAGTTTCTATATTGTAGAAAAAGTAAAAATTTAAAATTTGTATATTACCTTTTCTTTACATTTTACTTGACATTTTTAGTGGTTATGATAAAATTATAGTAGGAGGGTTGAATCATATGGAAAGATTGAACGAAATATTAAAAGAATTAGGTATATCAAAAGTTAAATTGGCAAAATGTTTAGGTGTATCAAGACAAATGATTTATAATTATTTAGAGCTTGATGATATTAATAAATGGCCAAAGGATAAAAAAGTTATTTTATTAAATATTTTAGGTGTTAAATCAGCCGAAGAAATTAATAAAATTAAAGTAGATACTGATTATATAATGGATGTTGAAGCTCGCGTTACTAGCTTATTTGAAAACACTAGCAAAAGCGATGTCAATGATAGCAATGTTATATTTAGCGGTTTAGAGCCTAAACAAAAAGAATTATTATATAATATTGTCGATGAATTAAAAGAACGTTTAAGTGATGATAAAGATGAAAATGCTTATAATTCAATTTTATATCTATATCATTATTTACAAACAATGGAAAGTTCTAAAGAATTAAAATATATTTTAGCATATATGTCTAAAGCTGCTGGCTATACAAAGCCTTATGAATTTGTATATGATGAAAATGAACAATTTATCTTCGAAAGTATTTTATTTTCTGCTATAACACTATATCACGGTGGTAGTGCGAGTAAATCTAAGATCGCTGCCACTCATAAACGTTTTGTAGCGCAAATTGAACAAAAACTAGAAGATAAGATGAGTCGTACTTTAGAAATTAATTCTGCTAAAGTACAAGCTTTAAAAGAATTAGGATATACAGGTATTGATGAATCAAATGCTGCTGAAGTATTAGCCAAAATAGTAGAAATTCAGTCAAGAAAAGTTGGTGAATAAAACCTTATATTTAATGGTTTCTTACCACCATTCCGTTTATCCGATAATATATATTATGTTAACTTGTTAATATAAAATTAAAATATCTATAGGACATTATAGATATTTTTTTAATACTTTCATTATAATATTTAACTATCTCACTACTACTTTATCTATATAATTTAAGATAAATTTTAAATTAATTAAAAATTATTATTTTTTTATATAAAATATAAATAATTTTAGTTAATTATATATAGATAGATATTAATTAGGTTATTTATTTTTAATTTAGGTGAATAATTATCCATCTTTTATATTTTAAATGGCTTAGAATTAATCTCATTAACTCCCCTACTTATTCATTTAAATATTTAAAATAGGGGAAATTAATTTAATAAGATATGACTTATTATCATAAATATAAAACCGATTAAAAAGAATAACATCGTTTTTCTTTTATTTTTATATTTTAAAGCGGTAGGTAGTAATTGAAAAACTGATATATGAGTCATTATACCAGCGATAATTCCTAAAATAATACCCATAATGGTATCGGTAATAATTGGTTTTAAAAATAAAAAAGCAAGTAAAGCCCCTACTGGCTCACTCATACCAGATATAAATGTATACAAAATAGCTTTTTTTCGGCTTTTTGTCGCCTCATATACCGGAACCGATATACTAATGCCTTCAGGAATATTATGAAGCGCAATAGCTACTGTAATAGTAATTCCTAAAGTTAAATTAGAAGCCGATGATAGAAAAGTAGCTATCCCCTCAGGAATATTATGAACAATTATTGCTATCACCATAAAAATACCAACTTTATATAATTTTTTATCATATACTTTATTATTTTCAGGTATTATCTTATCGATTATTGCTGATAGTAATAAACCAACTAAAATAAAAATTGTTAATAAAATAAATCCCCTATCTTTTCCATTTTCATTATTAAGTAAGATAATTCCTTCTGGTATTAAGTCGGTAACTGAAACACTTATCATTACACCAGAAGCGAATGCTAAGGCATATTTAACCATATTTTTACTATTCTTTTTAAAAATAAATACAGTTCCTAGTAACGTTGAAAAACCGGCAATAAAAGTTAAAATAAAGGCAATGGTTGTGCTATTCATATACTCACCTATCATAATTATATGTTATATAAAAAAGTAAATCACATTTAATTAAGTATTTAATTTATAGTAAAAACACTCATTTGAGTGCTTATTTACCGTGTATATGATATTTTTGATAGTTTTCTTTTAACTTTTCATTAGTTATATGAGTATATATTTGAGTTGATGATACATCACTATGTCCTAGTAATTCTTGGATACTTCTTAAATCAGCCCCGTGTTTAAGTAAATGCGTAGCGAATGAATGTCTTAAAGTATGAGGTGAAAACTCAGTTTTAATACCTTGTTTACTAGCAATAGCACGAAGAATTTTAAAAAAAGCCTGTCTTGTCATTTTATCTCCCCTACTACTTAAAAACAAATAATTACTAGGTTTCTTTTTTAACATTCCGCCGCGATAGTAAGTTATATAATCATTTAAAGCCTTAACTGCATAATCACCAATTGGAATAATTCTTTCTTTAGAACCCTTACCAAAGATACGGACTAACATATCATCTAAATCAACATCAGTTACTTTTAAATTGATAAGTTCACTAACTCTAAGGCCACTACTATACATAAGTTCAAGCATTGCTTTATTTCGGTAACTATAGTTATCAGTAAGTTCTATATTAAGAAGTTTATCGACTTCATTTTCTGTTAAAACCTTTGGTAAAGATTTTTGAATTTTTGGTCTTACAATACTATCAGCCGGACTTTTACTAATATACTTATCAATAAGTAAATATTTATAAAAACTTTTTAAAGTACTAATATTGCGGGCAACTGTTTTAGCTGATTCACTTTCTGATAAATGTTTGATATATTTTCTAAGATCACTATTATCAATACTTTTCAAAGCTTTTTCTTTTTCAAAATATTTTTTAAACTTCATTAAATCATTAATATAGGAATTTGTAGTATTGTCACTGTATTTTTTTTCTAAAAATAAATAATTTTTAAAATCATCTATTTTTTTATCATAGTCCATAATAATCACCTTTTATTTCTATTAATATTTTACCATATAAAAGAAGCTTTTCATAGTTTTTGTCAATATTCGTGATATAATATAAGTGGTGATGTATATGGAACCTCTTGCCCATAATATAAGGCCTTTTAAGGTGGCTGATGTAATTGGTCAAAAACATTTATTAGGCGAAAATAAAGTACTTAGTAACTTAATTAATAACAAAAAGTTATTTTCAATGATTTTATATGGTCCACCTGGAACTGGCAAAACTACTTTAGCGTATGCCATTATAAATGAACTTGATTTACCATTTGGTTTTTTAAATGCAGTTATAAATAGTAAAAAAGACTTTGATGAAATGGTTTACAAAGCAAAAGAAAATGATAATTTTGTTTTAATAATGGATGAAATTCATCGTTTAAATAAAGATAAACAAGATTTATTGCTACCCTATTTAGAAAATGGCATTATTACGTTAATTGGAATGACTACGGCTAATCCTTATCATTCTATTAATCCAGCAATCAGAAGTAGATGTCAGTTATTTGAATTTAAGCCATTAAGTGTGGATGATATTAAAGAAGGCCTTAATAAAAGTCTTAAGCTTTTAGATAAAATTGAAATTACAGATGAGGCAATTGATTATATTGCTAATCTAGCTGGTGGCGATCTACGTTATGCATATAACTTATTAGAAGTAGCTTACTACTCTACTAAAGATTTTAAAGTTGATTTAAAGACTGTTCAAAAAATTAATAATAAGCCAAATTTATATATTGATAAAAACGATGATGGGTATTATGATGTGATAAGCGCTCTTCAAAAATCAATACGTGGTAGTGATGTAAATGCGTCTCTTCATTATTTATCTAGATTAATTGCTGCTGAAGATTTAGATATTATATTTAGACGATTAAGCGTTATTGCTTATGAAGATATTGGTCTTGCTAATCCTAATATCGGTCCGCGATTACAAGCCGCAATTTTAGCCGCTGAAAGATTGGGCCTTCCGGAAGCCAGGATACCACTTGGCGAAATTGTTATTGAAATGGCTTTATCACCTAAGTCCAATAGCGCTATTATGGCTATCGATAGTGCTTTAAATGATATTTATAAAGGTAATGTTGGTAAGGTGCCAAATCATATTAAAACTAATTCTAAAGATTATAAATATCCGCATAGTTATAAAGGAAGCTATGTGAAACAGCAGTATTTGCCCGATGAACTTATTAACCAAAAATATTATATTCCTAAGACCACTAGTAAATATGAAATTGCCATAAAACAAATATATGATAAAATACAAAATAAATAGGGTTTCCCCTATTTTTTTAATATAAATAGTTCTAAAGCTAAATTACTATTAATTTTACCCGTTTTAATATCGATATCGATATCCGCTAATTCAGATAAATAATTAAGTAATGTCTCTTTAGAATATTTTCGGCCATTTTGAATCGCCAGTTTAACCCTATATGGATGAATTTTTAATATATCGGCAATATCTTTTTCCGATAGGCCTTTTTTAATTAATTCTTTGGCCTGATACATAATTCTAAATTGATTAGAAAGCATAATAATTATTTTAATGGGCTCTTCATTCATTTTAAGCATTTCATAGTATATTTCTAAAGCTTTACTTTTATTATCACTTACAATATAGTCTAAGAGTTTAAAAATATCCGTATCAACTTTTTTAGTAGTTACATTTATAATATCTTCTTTGGTAATTGTTTTATTATCTTTATATAATTTTATTTTTTCAATCTCATTTTTTAAAATTAAAGGATTATCTCCTACTCTATCAATTAATAAAGAAATTAAATTAGTGCTAATTTCATAGTCTTTTAAACATTCTTTAACAATTTCATAAGGATTAATATTGTCATTAAAACTTATTACTTTACCAACTTTTTTAATAAGTTTAGTTATTTTTTTTCTTTCATCCAATTTTTCATTATTAACGGTTAAGACTAAAGTTGTATTGGAATTAAAATTATTTAGATATTCCTCAATAATTTCACTATCTTTACTTGATAATCCTGTAAACATATCCGCATTTTCACATATCACTAGTTTATTATTGCTAAAAAGTGAAAATGTTAGACAGTCATCGATGACATCAGTAATTAAATCATTTTCTAAATCAAAATGGCTTATATTAATATCATCAAATTTTTGGGTTATTTTTTTTATCTCTTCTTTGATTAAAAAAGTTTTAGTACCATATAAAAGATAAATCATTTAAATCACCATTTTAATTATAACATAATTTGCGCAAAAGTTAAAAATGTGTTAGAATATCTGGCGGTTATGCGGAAATTATTAAAAAGGGGGAAATTAAATTGGAAGAAAATAAACTATTTGAATATATTAATCCAAGTGATAATGATATTTTAAGTAAAATGCCAAAAGATGAACTTGAAAATCTTTTAAATCACTTAAATACATATTATTTATCTTTAAGAGATAGTTTGAAAATAGATGAAAACATTACATTTGGAATTGAATTAGAATTCGAAAAAGTAAATAAAATATACGAAAAGTATCCCGAAATTAATTTAACTTTATATGAATACGGCTTATATAATAAATGGCAATTAAAGTATGATTCTTCATTAATCGATGGGGGTGAGCTTATTTCCCCTATTTGTACTGATAATAAAGAAATTTGGCAAGAAATTTCTAGTATTTGTGAAATTATTGATAAATATGGTCAAATACTTTATAATTGCTCAAATCACATACATATTGGGGCGCATATATTAGAAGGTGAATTAGAAACCTTTATGAACCTTTTAAAGTTATGGTCAGTTTATGAAAAAATCATCTTTAGATTTGGTTATGGTGAATATTTAACAGCTAGATCGAGTATTCGTTATGCAAAACCAGTAGCCGAAAATTTTAAAGAAGATTATGAGCTAATAAATAAAATGAATTATAATTTATATAGAGCTGTAATGAAATCGGCTCACGAACGTAATCAGGCTGTAAATTTTAAGGAAACATATTATTTTGATAGAAAAGAAGATAAAAACACAATTGAATTTAGATGTCCAAATGGAACAAATAATCCAGTTATCGTTCAAAATAACGTTAATTTCTTTGTAAAATTGCTTAATTATTGTAAAAATCCTAATTTTGATAATGAAAAAATTCAAAAACGAAATGAAATAAATGGTGATAAATATAATGAACTTAAATGCTATAATGAAATATATTTAGAAGAAGCTTTAGAGCTTGCCGATATGTTATTTGATAATAATTTAGATAAAATGTATTTTTTAAGACAATATCTTAAAAATTTCGAAACGGCTTCTTTACGTCCTAAAGTTGTTATAAATCCTAAAGCTAAATCATTTACTAAGAAAATTGCCTAAAGCTTTTTTCTTTTAATTTGCGCTAAAGTTAAAATTGTGCTAGAATAGTCCCCTGTTAAGGAGGAATATTTATGGCCAAAGTTATAGCTTTTTCAGGTATTGATGGTTCAGGCAAAAGTACACAATTAAAATTAGTAAAAAATAGCCTTGAACAAAATAATCGTGTATTTGTTGCTAAAATAGCCTACTCTCCTTTAAATGATATGGGCAAAAATAAATTAATCGATAGTGTTTTAAAATGTCGTAGTGGCCTTGAAATTATTAAATATTATAAATTACTAGAACTAAATGAATGTAAAAAATATGATTATATTTTATGTGACCGCCATTTAATGTGTTATTTAGCGTATGCCCACGCTTATGGAGTTAATAATCTTAATTTTATAAGGAAGTTATTAGGTTTTGTTAAAGATCCAGATTTAACTTTATACTTTGATATTAATGTTAATACGGCGCTTGAGCGAATTAATGAACGTGGCCGTAAAGTTGATAAAAATGAAAATTTTTATACTTTATCTAAAGCTAAAGAAGGATATGATGATATGTTTTCAATTATGGATAACATCGAAAGGATAAACGCTAATAAAAGTGAAAGTGAAATTGCATCAAATGTTAACAATGTTCTTCATAAAAGAAAAATGATTTAGGTGATAATTATGCGTAATTATGATTATTTAAATAAAATGAAAGAAGAAGTATCAGCTTTAGAAGATGAACTTGATAAAGCCGAGGAACATAACAAAAATATAAATAAAGTGAAGAATTTAAAAATTTTTACGAAAACTACTCAACTATTTCTTCCATATGTTTTAGCCGCTAGTATAGCGACTGGTGGTTTTGCTTTATTTAGTGATGATGTAATAAATTTTATAAATGATAGATCTAATTTGCAGCCATATGAAATTACAAAGATAGATAGTGCCGGCAATAAGGAAGAAGAAACTGTTTATGGAAACTATAGTAGAGAGAAAAACACCATATACAAGTATTCCAAATGGGAAAAAGAAGATAATGTATATTTAAGAAACGCTGATTTATATTTTGTCCCTGACAAAAATGAAACCGAAATTGAAGATTTATTACAAAAAGATAGTCAAGAATTAGAAAATATTTTAGGTAAACCTGAATTAAAAATGGTCGAAACAAAATATGATGTTCCCGATGAAGAACTAGCAAAAGAAAATTATATAAAAGCTGATATTTATAACCCTGATAATGAAAGTTATATAATTTTTAATAATGAAAATAGGTCAAAAAGTAGAACTTTGATGTATTTAATGGTTCTAGGTTTAGCCGAATTTTTCCCATTTGTATATCGTACATTTTTTTCCAAATTTAGATTTATGAAAAGCATCAAAATAATTAAAGCAGAATGCCAACCTATTAATACCGATATTTTAGTAAAAAAACTAGAAATAAGACGTAATAATTATAAAAGAATGATGAGGGGATAAATATGTTAAATATTAAAGATGAGCCTTTATTTAAATACATTAATCCAGATAATAATGATTTATTTAATAAATTAAACAGTTATGATTTGCAGGAACTATTATATTATATAGATAATTATTATTTATCACTTAGAACCACACTTGGGCTTGATAAAAATGATACTTTTGGAACGGAAATTGAGTTTGAAGATACTATTTTACTAGCAATGTCACATTATTTAATTGATGGACTAAGAGAGTTAAAACTTCAAGATACTTGGCGATTAAAATACGATGCTTCTTTATTTAATGGTGGTGAAATCTCCTCTCCTATTTTAACTGATGATGAAGTGTCTTGGGAGAATTTAAATAACATATGTTATTTAATAGGTCAAAATGCAGATATTGGAGATAACTGCGGAGGACACATTCATATTGGAACGCAAGCTTTAGGTGATAATTATGAATCTTGGTATAATTTTATTAAATTATGGTCAACTTATGAAAATGTCATCTTTAGATTTATTTATGGTGAGTATTTAACTCCAAGGCAAAATTTGGAAACTTATGCACCGCCAATAGCAGCCATTTTAACCAACGATTATGCCGAATTAATTAGTAAAAATGAAACGGAAATTCGTAATATTGCGATTAAACTTGGACACGCTCGTCATCAAGCGATTAATTTTTTATCAGCTAGTGATTTAAAAAATAAAAAAAATAAAAGAAACACGATTGAATTTAGATGTCCGAACGGAACTTTAGATCCGATAATTTGGCAAAATAATATAAATTTACTTATGAAATTACTTACATATTCTAAAAGTTCTAGGTATAATGATGATGTTATTTCAAAAAGACAAAAATTAAATGGTAATCAATATAACAATTTGAATTTATATAATGAAATATATTTAGATCAAGCTCTTGAACTAACTGATATGATTTTTACTAATAATTTAGATAAAATATATTTTTTAAGACAATATTTAAAATCATTTGATATTGGAACTAAAAAATTAGAAAAAGCTAAACCATTTACTAAAACTTTGAAACCAAAAAAGCCATTAAGTTAATGGCCTTTTTTATAAAAATAATATTACAAGTGCGCCGGCGATTAAACAATAATATACAAAGTAAATAAGTTTACCTTTAAGCATAATATCTTTAAACCATTTTGTCGCAAAGAATGTTACAATAGCAGCGGCAATAGCGCCTAAAATATAATTCATAAGTAAACTTACATCAATGCCTACTTCGATAGTATCTTTAACACCTAAAATCATTGTAGCTATACTAATTGGAATATAAAGCATAAATGAAAATTTAAAAGCCGCTTCTCTTTTTAAACCAGAAAACATTCCTCCGACTAAAGTTGCACCACTACGGCTAATTCCTGGAAGTAAAGCAACTACTTGAAATAAACCAATTTGAATAGCATCTTTTACTGTAATTTCGCGATCATCTTTTTTACCTTTTAATTTTCTTATTAAAAATAAGAATAAAGCAGTTACTAATAAGGCAACACCAACATATTTAACATTGCTTAAATATTTTTCAATCACGTCGTTGAAAAGTAAACCACAAATACCGGCGGGAATTGTACCAATAACCACTAATAAAACATATTTAAATCCGCTTTTATATTTTGCTTCTTTAGTTTTTATATAATAGATAAAATCTTTAAATAATTTCCAAATATCTTTTCTAAAAACGATAATAATGGCAATTAAACTACCAAAGTTTGAAAAAATAGCAAAATTTAAATCATTTAAAGCATCTAAATTAAATAGATTTTGAAAGATAACTAAGTGTCCACTTGAAGATACTGGAATTGGTTCAGTAAAGCCTTGGATAATACCTAGAATAATATAAACTAATAACATAAAAAACCTCCACTACAATTATATCTTTTTCCTAAATAATTATATCATTTATTTAAAAAATAGACAATGAAAAAAGCCTAAAAAGGCTTTATTTGAAACTAGCTGTTTTCTTATATTGATAATCCTTAGTATAAGTCTTAGCAATATCAACATTTACTGGAGCATCCGGTTTATTGGCAATAGCGAATAAAACGTGCCAAGGAGCGCGTGCTCTATTAAATCTCTGATCGGCATTTTTATATGGATATAATCTTTTAAGTCTATTTGCTAGTTGCTCAGGTGAAATAATGCCGTGAATTTCAAAATGTATCTTTTCTGGTTTATTTTCTTTGGTAGAAAGATTAAGGTATTTTTCTAATAATTCTACATCAAAGAAACTATCTCCTAGCATTGCTTTTTGTTTTTCTAATTCTTTTATTAATTCTCTAGTAGTCATATTATCCCCCCCTACTTTCACACACAACGTAAATTATAACACAATATGTATAAAAATGTCAAATTTAGTTATTAATGTGGTGATGGATAGCTCTTGTATTTTTGCTTATTTTAGCAAATGTATATCCATTTTCCTTGCCATATTCAATTATTTTTTTTAAAGCTTCTAATGTGGTTTTTTTAGTTGAAGCATCGTGCATTAAGACGATATTTGTGCCGTGATGTAGGCCTAAAATAGTATTATTGTATATGGCCTCTGATGATAATTTACCAGAGGCATCCATAGAATCAATATTCCAATCGAAGTAATAATAACCAGTATCATTTAACTTATTAGTAATTCTAGTTATAATTCCCTTATTATATTTTTTACTTATAGTATTGGAAGATCCTCCAGGTAATCTTATAATTCGTGAATTTACACCAGTAATTTGATAAATTTTAGCTTTTATTGTATCTAGATCGTTAAAATAATTTTCATCACTACTATATATTTGTTTATAATTATGGGTATTTGAATGAAGAGCTACGGTATGACCTTCATTATATGCTCTTTTAACAACATCGCGATATTTATCTAATGATGAGCCAATAACAAAGAAAGTGGCCGCAACTTTTTCTTCTTTTAAAATATCTAATATTTGACTTGTTAAATAACTAGGTCCATCATCAAAAGTCAAATAAATGGTATTATCTGATACTTTAGAATATGAATGGATATTTTTTTTACTTTTTGTAAGTTCTTTTATAGGTAAATTAACACTTCTAGGAGTAAAGGCTTTAGGTATTTCACCTACCTTAACAATTTCTACCTTTTTATTAAATTTTAAAATACAAATTCCCATAATTAATAATATTACTAATATAATAATGAATATTTTTTTATTCATAGACTACTCCTGCTAAATTTCTTTCATTAAGTGAATACATACATCCACAGTACTCTTGACGGTACAAGTTATACTTTTTAGCAAGTTCATAACTGCGTTTAAAACCGTCCTTTTTCTTAAAATCAGAATATAAATATTTTACTTTATATTTAGTTTCAAGTTTTTCCCCTATTTTATTCAATTTTTGGGCATCTTTATAAGGACTTACAGATAAAGTTGTACAGAAGTAATCAAAATGGTATTTAGCGGCTAATTCAGCGGTTTTTTCAAGTCTAAGATAGTAACATTTTGTACACCTTAAACCACCCTCTTTTTCTTTTTCTAAACCTCGGGCAATTTTGTTAAACTCTTCACTTTTATAATCTATTGGTAAAAGTTTAACATCTAAATTCATTTTTTTAATGATTTCTTTTTGAGTATTAAGCCTTTTTATATACTCATCTTCAGGATAAATATTAGGATTATAATATAAAATAGTTATATCAAAATATGGATAAAGTCTTTCTAAAACAGCACTACTACAAACACCGCAACAGGCGTGAAGTAAAAGTTTTGGTTTATTTTTTAAATTATTAATTATGTTTTCCATTACTAGTTGGTAATTTGTTTTCATAATATCATCCCTTTGACTTTATATTGTACTATTTTTATTTACTATGTCAATCAAAAACATAGAAAATATTCCTATGTTAGTATACGTTAATAATGTCATTAATAAGTTTTTCATCAAATATACCACTAGTAAATACATTATTATTAGTAGGCCCTACTACTTGCATTATTAAACGTTTGGTTGCATATACACTTCCAAAAACAGTTTTTTCGCCAGCAATTAATTCGATATTTTCGTATTTTATGAGTATTGTTCGTTTATTGATAAGTCCATTCATTAATATAACCATTTTTTTATTATATCCGATTTTATTAGTTTTATATTGAATAAACGCTACTATTAATAAAATCGGTATTAATAATAGTGAAAGGCAATTATTAAATGGAGCGATGCATATACCTAAAATCATCCAAAATAGTTTAGCTAAGATATAATGTTTTAATGATTCTTCTTCACCGGTTTTTAAATTTATATTATTACTAAATTCTGGAATAATTTTTTTTAGGATTTTATTTTTATTTTTTTCATTTACATACAAACTAATTATTGTTTTTTCTTTTTCATCCGTGCCACCGATACCAGCATTTATAACTTCTATTAAATAGTAGCCTAGTATTCTTGCTTGTAATGACTGGCGGATAATAATCCCATTAATACGACTTATCGGTATACTATATTTATAATTTGTTAAAGCGCCATATGATAATCTAATATTGTTTTTTTCTCTTGAACATTTAAATCCATAATAGCTTAGATATGTTTTAAAAAATGAAATCGCTAATGGTGAGACTAAAATAATTAGTAAAACGGTTATAATTATTCCACTATGAATACCGTTATGTGTAATAAGCATATATAATACCGTTAAATAAGCAATTAAAATTATACTAATTGAAACGATATCAATTGATAAAAGCATATGTTTAAAAACATCGTGGTCTGTATATTTAATAAGACTTTTAATCTCGTTTTCATTTTTTGTTTTAGGGTTTTGCCTTAATAATTTATCTTTTATTTGTTCAGCTTCTATAGCTTTAAATACAAGTTTTCCTTTATAAATTTCACCTTCAGTATTGTGCAGATCAATTTTAATATTAGCCGTTCCTAATATTCGTTCTAAAATATTTACGCGTATATTTACCGTAGCGATATCTTTTAGGTGAATGGTGGTAACTTTTTTAAATAATTTTCCTCTTTCAATTACTAAACTATCTTTTTTTAAAGTTATATATGTGTTTTTCCAAATGATCCAAAATATAATAGTAAAAATAATTAATAATATAAAAATTACAATTAAACCGATTAATAAAATGTTTAAATTATCCGTATTAATAATGGCTTTTATATTTTCACTTTTTAAATCATCTAATCCATTTATAACAATATAATAGCCAAGTAATACAATGAAAACTAAACTACTTATTAGTTTTTCTAAAATAATAGATGGATGTAATCTCATTTTTTCTTCACCGGCTTTTTCTTTTTAGTAAGTTTGCGTTTTAATAAATTATTTACTTTTTCACTAATATCTAAAGCTTCGGTAGTATTTAAAAATTTAATATCAACAGTTCCTGCAGCTGTATAAATATTAACGTTTGATAGGCCAAAATATCGATCAATTGGTCCATTTGTGAGTTCGATTTTTTGAATTCTTTTAATTTGAATTATTGATGTTGTTATAATAAATAGGCCCTTTTGAACTTCAATGCGATCTTTTCCGATTAAATATTTATATCTTTTATATCTGATATTTGGAAAGATTATAATTTGTAAAAATACTAAAATCATTATAATGCCTAATACGACAGTAATAATTATTTTAATATAGTCTTCCTTTAAATTGGGATAAATATAAGCGGCTACTAATGCAGCTATAAATAACGTTATTACACCAATTATAATAGCATTAATACGCATAACAGTAATTCCTTTAGTATCTAATGATTTATACATTTTTTCACTTCCTAACCTACATATATATATTTAAAATTGTGTTAAAATCGATTTGTAGTAATAAAATTATAATCGCCCCTAATGCTAGAAAAGGGCCAAATGGAATAATATGATCACTATTATTTTTAAGGATAATAACGGAAATTGGGAAACCAATTAATGAACCGACAAATATTGATAAAATAGCCATCGGATAGCCTAAAACAAGGCCAAAAATAAACATTAATTTAATATCACCACCGCCCATCGATTCTCTTTTGAATAAGTAATCGCCAAATTTTTTAATTAGCAGCATTGTAATAAATGCGCAAATACCACTAGCGATTTGTTTTACAAATATTTCCGGGCCATCTATAAAGAATATTGAAATACCAATTAAAACTCCAAAAAAGATTAAGACTTCATCGTTTATTATCATATAAATATAGTCACTAACCATAATTATCATCAGCATTGATATGAATAATATGGCAATGGTGAATCTTGGCGAAAAGCCAAATGACAAGTATGCAAGCGCGAATAATAAACCTGTTAAAAGCTCAAAGATCATATAAAATGGTGAAATTTTAGCCTTACAATGCTTACATTTTCCTCTTTGAAATATATATGATAATATAGGCACTAATTCTAAAACGCCTAATTTAGTATTACAATTTGGACAGTGGCTAGGCGGATAGACAATTGACTCTCCTTTTGGTAACCGAAAACCTACAACATTGTAAAAGGAACCAAAGATGGTTCCAATGATAAAGATTAGTATAAAATAAATATCCATAATATTCTCCTTACTGCTGTATAGCACTATACATATTAAACATTGGAATAACTATTGATAAAACGATAACACCAACCATAACGGTTAGGAAAATTATCATTACAGGTTCGATAAATGTTTTAATACGAGCTACGGCATTTTTATGTAAATCTTGGTAGTAATCTGAAACTTTATGCATCATTTCTGGTAATTGTCCTGTTTTTTCACCAGTAACTATCATTTCATAAGCGGGAATTGGAAAAGCCCATTGATCTTTAAAGGCGGTTGATACTTTACCTCCTTTAGAAATATTTGTGATAGCATCAGATATCATTGATTTATAAAGTTCATTATTACTAACTTTACTTAAAATATCCATTGTATCAGTAATAAATACATTGTGTTCCAAAAGTGAGGCAAATGTTTTTGTAAACATTGTAACTTCGTTATAAATAACAATATTACCAAATCCTGGTAAATGCATTATAAACCACTGAATACTAGCTCTAAATGATTTTATATTACGATATAGGTAAATGAATAATAATAGTAAGAGAATAACCGCTACACCAATTAATATGATGTAATTACTTAAAAAATCACTTAACCAAAGAACAAATTTTGTTATACCAGGTATTTCAGCATTATCCATACTATCATAAATTTCTACGAATTTTGGAACGACATATAACATAATAAATGTTCCAACTCCAATAGCGATAACAAATATGATAACCGGATACATCATCGCACTAATCATCGCTTTTCTAGTAGCTTCAACTTCTGAATAATATTCTTCCATATCATCTAGTGTTTCAGGAAGTTCACCAGTCATTTCAGAAGTTTTAACCATATTTATAAGTAATCTTGGAAAGGCTTCACCTTGACTATCTAAGGCTTCACTAAAGCTTTGTCCAAGTGATAAGCTATAGTCGACACCACCAAGAATTTTCTTATATGTACGATTTTCAAACTGTCTAACTAATATTTTTATTGATTCAGCTAGTGGAATTCCTGCTTTTAAATATGTCGATAATTGCGCTAAGAAAAAGATTAAATCTTTAGTTTTAAATTTTCCACTAAATGTATTTCCTGAACCGTGAAAAAATTGGATTAATTTATTAGTTTTAATATCATATACACGGTAACCTTCATTTCTTAAATAAGAAAGTACTTCTACTTTTGAGAAGGCTTCAAAATAACCTTTTATAATTTTTCCTGATTTATCTTCAGCTATATATGAAAATGTTTGTTTTGTTTCGAATTTTCTAGCATCTTCACTATTAAAATCAAGTTTATATTCGCCGCGACTAGCATATTTATTTCTTTTAGCATTATTAACTAGTGGCTGATTATTTATAAATTCACCAGCACTATTAGAGGCATCTATAATGCTTTCACCGAAATCATTAAGCCTCGTACTAAAATCACTAGTGCTATTAGTATTGTCTATAACAAGGTTTTTCTCTTTCTTAAAAGGCAATGTAATAGCTCTAGGTATTACCATAAGCCCATAGAAAACGTATCTAACAAAGTGAAAAATTGCTTTACACGGTGCTAATAAAACATTACCCATATAGACACTCTCCCGTCCCTTTTATTCTACTAAATAATTATAACATATTTTGTCAATAAATAAAACTTTTTTTATTAAAAACATATAATAATTTTAGAAAGGGGTAACTATATGAATTTTTATAACCCATATTATATGTTGACGCCATATAGTGTAGCTCGTCCTAGCCTTTTTGGTGCACTTACTAGAGGTATAAGAGGCCTTAGTTTAGGTTCAATTGTAAGTGGTACGCAAAGAACTTTAGGTATTGTAAATCAGGCTATTCCAATTATTAAGCAAATGTCCCCAGTTGTAAAAAACGCTAAAACTATGTTTAGAGTAATGAATGAATTTAAAAAAACTGATGTGCCCGCTACTTCTAATAAAAAAATAAATAATCAAAGGAAAAACAATGTCCAAACTGAGGTTAAAACAGATGATGCGAATATAACTTCAAATAATAATGGTCCAACATTTTTTGCATAAAAAAGAAAGCCATAATAAATACTTTCTTTTTTAATATTTTAATTTATTCCAAATAATTTGTTATTGTAAATGGTTCTTTTTGTTTTCCTGTTCCTTGTCCCTCTAATTCAATATCAGATTTTAGATAAAGTGCTGGAACAACTGATACCCCGTCGTCAGCTGATGCCCAAGGTCCACAAATGATAATCAAATAAAAAAGAATGTAATTAGCATTCTCTTTTTATTTGGTTTATTATATAATTTAGTTTAATTTTTTTAAAGATATTTTTTTCGTTTTGATATTTTAATTTATAAATATTAGACATATATTTATTATATTCTTTATTTGAAGTTCTATAAATATTTTTGATGCTATTTCCGGCTTTATATTTATAATATGTAATTACATAATAATGTTTATCGTTTATTACTACTTCATTAAATATTTTATAGCCTTTCTTTTTTAAGAATTTTTTAAGTTTAGGAACATCATTATGAGTACTGATAATTAAATCATTAGTTATTTTTTTATCAAGAATTTTCATTATAGTATGCGTTCCCATTCCTGAAATTATTATAATTTCATCAGTTAAAGTGAGATTATTTAAGCCGTCTGTTACTTTAGTTTCAACATTGGCATTATATTTTTTAATATTTTCTTTAGCTTTTATAATGCATTTTTCAGAAATGTCAGTAGCTAAAGTTTTACAATTTTTATTATTAGCTAAATAAATATCTAATAAAGCGTGATCGGCACCTATATCGATAATATTGCTACCACTAGAAATTAAATCAGCAATAGCTTTTAATCTTTTAGATAATTTCATTAGTCACCCAAATAATCTTTTAATTTCCTACTGCGTGATGGATGACGTAATTTTCTTAAGGCTTTGGCCTCAATTTGTCTAATACGTTCTCTAGTTACACCAAATAATTGCCCTACTTCTTCAAGCGTTCTAGGTCTACCATCTTCAAGCCCAAAACGTAGTCTAATAACTTTTTCTTCTCTTTCTGTAAGTGTTAGTAAAACTTCAGAAATTTCATCCTTTAAAAGTTCATTAATCGCAAAATCTTCAGGACTCATATTAGTTTCATCAGGAATAAAGTCACCTAAATGAGAATCATCCTCTTCACCAATTGGGGTCTCTAAACTAACAGGTTCCTGGCTAATTTTATAAATATCTCTAATTTTTTCAACAGTAGTTCCCATTTTTTTAGATAATTCTTCTTCGGTTGGTTCTCTATTAAGTTCCAAAGTTAATTGTCTTTCAACGCGGGCTAATTTATTAATTGTTTCAACCATATGAACAGGAACACGAATAGTTCTAGCTTGATCGGCAATAGCTCTTGTAATAGCTTGTCTAATCCACCAAGTAGCGTATGTCGAAAATTTGTAACCTTTACTAACGTCAAATTTTTCTACTGCTTTCATAAGACCAATATTACCCTCTTGAATTAAGTCTAAAAATAACATTCCACGGCCAACATATCTTTTGGCAATACTAACAACTAAACGTAAATTAGCCTCAGCTAAGGTTGATTTAGCATATTCATCACCCTCAGATATTTTATCAGCAAGTTCAGTCTCTTCTTCGTTAGTTAGTAACTTGATTTGTCCAATTTCTTTTAAATACATTCTAACTGGGTCATTTATAGTTAAATCTTTAGTTAATGCCTCATCAGAAGTATCATCAGTATTATCGTCATCGGTGTTTTCGGAAACTACGGCAATATTATTTTCACTAAAGGCATTATAAAGCTCATCAAGTGAATCAGCATCTAACTCTAATCCTTTTAATTTATCAGCTAATTCTTCGTAAGTTATTTGCCCTTTTTTCTTTCCTTGTTCAATTAATTCTTTTTTCCTATCTTCAAAACTTTTTATTTCGTTAAACATTATTATTCTCCTTTTTTAAATCAATTATTTTTTGCGCTATTAAAGCTTTTTTTAGTGGTTCTAATTCTTCTTTCATTTCTTTAGTAAGTCTTTCAGTTTCGTTTTTAACGTTATAATCTCTTATCATTTTTATATAATCTTCAATTTCTTCTAATGAATATTCATCTTTAAGATTAGCTTCTTCTACTTTAGAAATAGTTTTTAGTAACTCTTCATCACATTCGACAAAATCGATTAGATCAGCCTCATTTATAAAACCATTGTCATTAAAAAACATTTTTATTTCTCTTGCTAGTAATCGATATTCTTTAGTGGGCATATAGGTTACCTTGGCATTATACATTTTTATAACTTCAGGACTTCTAAGCATATAATAAATTAAATTACGTTCAGCTGTTTCGTATTTGTTTGTTTTAACTTTAGGCTTTGGTTTTAATTTATTATTAATTATGGCTTTGGGCTTTAATTTGCTTTTAAGCATTTCTTCATCTAACCCTGTTTCTTCAGTTATTTTTTTAATTGTAAGTTCTTTTAAAATATCATCGTTTATTTTATTTACTTCTTTAATAGCCTCATTTACATATTTAGCCTCATCAATTGTATTTTTTAAATTTTTGCCTTGTTTTAAATAAGATAGCTTAAAATCCATAATATTCATAGTATTTTTTAGCTTATTTTTAAAGGCATCTTTGTCTTTTAAAATATATTCATCAGGGTCCATATCGTTTTCCAAGCGAATTACTTTCGGTGTTACCCCTATTTCTATCAATTCATCAATTAGACTATTTGTCGCTTTAGCACCGGCTTCATCACCGTCAAAACATATGATGACTTCCTTGGCCATTTTTTTTATCAAGTTTGCCTGTTCTTTAGTCACCGCTGTGCCCATTGTGGCAATAACATTTTTAATACCAATGGTATAGGCTCTTATAACATCCATAAAACCTTCCATAATAATAATTTGATTTTCTTTTCTAGCTATATCTTTAGCTCGGTGATAGTTATAAAGAAGTTCACCCTTTTTAAATATTTCAGTTTCCCAGGTATTAAAATACTTTGAATTATCTTCTCTATCATAAATGCGGCCACTATAGGCAATGACATTTCCTTTTAAATCATATAAAGGAAACATAATACGGTCATAAAATAAGTCGTTATAGCCATAAGGGCTTTTATTTACTAAGCCACTTTTTTCAATATCAACTTTATTAAATTTTTTAAACAATAATTTAGTAAGGGTATCTTTACTATTAATGGCTAAACCAATTTGAAATTCTTTAATTACTTCATCGTTAAGACCGCGATTATGTAAATAATCTTTAGCTTTTTTGCCACTTACAGTATTAATGTTATTAACATAATATTTTAAGCTTAAATCGTATATTTCATATAACTTTGAATGATTTTTTTCTTTAGGCATTTTTCCAATATCAAGTGGAATTCCAACCATATCGGCAACTTTTTTAATAGCTTCAACAAATGAAATGTTTTCAAAATCCATTACAAATTTAAAAACAGTTCCTGTCGCCCCGCAAGAAAAACATTTATATATTTTTTTTTCGCGGTTTACACTCATACTTGGATTATTATCATCGTGGAATGGGCAAACACCAAAATAATTTTTACCACGTGGTGTTAAGGTGACATAGTTTGAAATAATTTCGACAATGTCCGCTTGATCCCGAATTTCAGCAATTTTTTCTTTGTCGATAAAGCTCATAGCATCATACCCCTCTATATATAATATACTACGTTTATACCCCAATTTCCTTTTTTTTGAGCAAAAAAACATATTTTTTCTAAATTTTCATATAATAACTGTAAAAAGGAAGTGAATTTTATGAGCCTAAAAAGAATTAAAATAGTTGCTGTATTTGGGATTTTTTTGTTATCTTTTATTGCTCATTTTATATATAATATTTTTCCTAATCCCCTTTTTAGTATCTTTTTTCCTGTAAATGAAAGTATCTGGGAACATATGAAAATGTTATTTACAGCGATTATTATATATGGTTTAATTGATTATTTATTACTAAAAAAATTTAAAGTGCCTTCTAGTAATTATTTAGTAAGTTTATTTGTTACGGCTATTTTAAGTATTCCAATATATCTAATAATATACTTACCAATATATCATTTTACTGGTGAAAATATGTTTTTAAATATTGGCTTACTATTTCTTGTAATTATAATTACTCAAATTTTAAGTTATTATATTTTAAAGGAAAATAAATATCAAAATTTAAATTATGTGGCTATAATAGGAATTATTTTAGTGTACATTATTTTAGGAATTTTAACTTATTATCCGCCTTTAAATGATTTATTTTTTGATCCTTCAAATGAGAAATACGGGATAAATACATATTCCGTATAAACTTTAAATATTCTAGCAAACTAATAAAATATTGTCAATATAAAAGCCCCAAATTAGGGGCAATCTATATAAAACGCTAAATGCATTAGCGGACTATAGTTATAGATGGCTTTATCTTTAGAAGCCATCTATTTTGGTAATTAAAACTTTACTATTCTTATGGGGGTGACCATATAAATTATTAGTTAAAATATCAGATCTGATTTTAGTCTGGGAGATTTGTTTTTCCGTCATAATCTACCTTTAATATGTTCATTTTAGGTGATTTGTATGTATTTAAAATCTATTTTTTCTTCATTCCCATTAATAATATATTCACTCTTTAAATTTTTGTATAAATAATTACACCAAAAAAATATTATTAACTTTTAATTACAAGTTTCTATTTTATTATTATTTACATTTATTTTAATGCTGCCATCGATATCGGTTCGATATATTTTAGATTTTTTTAAATTATTTAAAGTTTCCTTAGCTGGATGACCATAATGATTGTTTTTACCAACGGATATTAGTGAATATTTAGGATTTATTTGATTTATAAAAATCTTTGAAGATGAATTTTTACTTCCGTGATGACCAACTTTAAGAAATTCTATATTTTTAAGTTTATATCGTTTAAGTAAATCTTCTTCTACCTGACTTCCGGCATCACCCATTAAAAGGAATTTGTTTTTAAAACAAATAATATTTGAATTATCATTTTCACTTTCATATGTTTTATAGTTTAAAAATTGAAGATAATAAATATATAAACCCGGTTTACTTTTATAATAGTTTATTTTTTTCTTATTAAGTTTTTTAATTAATGACTTTTCTAAATTATTATAAGCATTATTATTAAATATGACATTTTTAATTTTTATATTATCTACTATATTTTTAGCTTCACCTATATGGTCATAATCTCCGTGCGTTAGAATTAAATAATCAATAGTACTAATTCCTTCTGAATTCAAATAAGGAATTATTTTCTTTTTAGCTAAATTATAGTTTGAAAATATAATTCCCCCGGTATCAATAAGAATATTTCCTTTATTATAATTTAGTTTTATAAAAATACAGTCCCCCTGCCCAACATCAATCATTGTTAGATAATTATTTGGATTAACATAGTTGATATTTGTATGAATTATCATCGCTAAAATAAATATAGCCAGACCTTTTAATTTTTTCTTTTTTAAATCATATAAAGCATAAGTTATTATTAAATAATACAAAATAATTATCAAAATATTTATATGGCTTAAAACTAGGCTTATTTCAAAATTGCTTAAAACCATAGATAAGCCTTCCATTATACTAGTTAAAAAACTAATAAGGCCGTCTAATGGTTTGATTACTAAGCTTAATAAGGAAATAGGATAAATGACAAATGAAACTAAGGGAACAAATATTATATTAATAAATGGGGTTAGAAGATTAATTTTAAAAAAATTATTAATAATTATTGGATAACTAGCTAAAAAAGCAATTAATGAAATCATAAATGTTTTGGCAAAATAGCTATGGCAATTAGAAATTAATTTTTGAAATAAAATAATATAAAAAGTAACAATAAATGAAAGTAAAAATCCAAGATGATAAATCATATAAGGATTATATAGTAAATATATAGCTAAAATAAATAATAGAATATATAAAGAATTTATTTTGATGTTTATTATTTTATTTATAGTTAAAATAACAAACATAAGCCCTGCTCTTATAACAGATGGTGTAAAACCTGTTAAAAACATATAAAATATTAAAAATAAAATAACTACTATATAATTTATTTTTTGCTTTTTATTTAATTTATTTAATACAAATAATATAATTGCTGATAATAAAGTTATATGCATACCAGAAACGGCAAGTAAATGACTTATACCATTATCACGATAACTGGTAATTACATTTTCATCTATCTCTTTACTATCGCCTAAAATAAAGGCTTTTAGGTAATCTTTATTTTTATATGTATTAATATAATTAGTTAAATTGTTTTTTATTTTATATAATGGCACTATTTTATTATTTATAATTTTTACTTTTTTAGCCTTAAAAAGATAATTTATTTTTTGGCTCAATAAATATTTACGATAATTAAATAAATGAAAAATAGTATTTTCATTTGGTTTTGTAAACTTGCCAATAGCTTTTATTTTTATTCCTAATTTACATTTAAATGGCTTATCATAATTTATTAAAATTTTTTCTTTACCGTTAATCGTTATTTGCTGATTTTGACATTTTATAATAGTTCCGCTTACGGTTGTGTTCTTTATATTATATTTACTTTTAGGATAATTATCATAATGAATGATTACATTTATAAAAGATATTATTAATAAAATAATTGTAAATATTTTAAATGGTAATGCTGTCTTTGATTTTTTCAAATAAAGCCTCTCCTATACCATCTACATTTTTAAGATCTTCTATTGAAGCAAATTTACCATTTTTATCGCGGTAATCAATAATTGCTTTCGCTTTGGCTTCACCAATACCTGTTAATGTTTGTAAATCTTCGGTAGATGCTGTATTTATCGATATTTTGGTATCAGGTTCTTTTAAATTATTATCTTTATTTTGTTTTTCTTCCTCGATTAATGGTTCAAGTACATTTTCACTGGCGCAGGCATCATTAATTTTAGGACATTCTAATGGCTCTTCTTCTTTTTCTTTTAATTTTTGAACTTCTTCTTTAGTGTATATTAAAATAACCATCTCATCTTTTACTTTTTTGCTTAAATTGATAATTTCTGTATCGGCATTATTAGTAAGACCTCCTGCTTTATTTATAACATCCATTACCCTACTTTCACTAGTTACTTCATATAAACCAGGTTTATTTATTGCCCCTTTAATATCTACTTTTAAAAGTTTTTCTTCTTTTTCGTTTTCTTCTTTTATTTCGATTACTGGTTCTTCTGGCTCTTCTTTTTCATTCAAAAGATATATCATATATAAATTTAATATTGCTAGGAGTATTATAATAATTATTAAAATTATTAAGGTTTTATTTTTTTCGATAAAATTTTTCAGGTCTTTATCTCCTTTCCATTACCCCTATATATAATATACTATGTTCATAGCCCTATTTCCTTTTTTACAAATTAAAAAACTTTAGAAAATTTATCTAAAGTTTTATTTTGTGATTTTTTGTTTCATAGTCTACTCTTTCAACAATAGCAATGGCAGCAATAAAGGAAATTACAAAACTTCCACCATAACTAAAGAATGGTAATGGTACTCCAGTAAGTGGAATAACACCAAACATTCCGCCTAAATTTATAAAGATATGGGCGAAAATATAACAAGCTACACCAAGACACATATATCTACCACGGATAGTTGTGGCGTGGGAGGCAATTTTAAGTATTCGCCAAAGGATAAATATATAACCGATAAAAATAAAAACGGTTATTTTTATTCCATATTCTTCAGCGATGATGGCAAAAGCTGAATCGGTATGTGGCTCTGGTATATATGAGTATTTTTGCTTACTTTTTCCAATTCCTAGTCCCATTAATCCACCATCATTAATAGCAATATAACTATTACATACTTGATACCCACCTGATTCATATTGCCCGCAAGGATCAAACCACGATGAAAATCTTGATTTTCTAGCATCATTTAATAATTCACCGCTTACGCTACTATAAACTATAATTCCCATAATTAAAAGACCTAATAATAAACTTCCATATTTAAATTTTTCGATATTTAGTATTGGACTACAGAGAAACATCATACCAATTATAAATGTAACAATTAATAAGGTACCTAAATCCTTTTGAAGAAAAATAATTGCCGGTATCAATAAAGCAATAATAAGCATTGTTCCTATAAGATTAGTGTGTTTAATATTTGTTGTTCTTAACTTGCGATAGTATTTTTCAAACATAAGAGCTAAAAGCGCAATTACAATTGGTTTTGAAAATTCACTAGGCTGCAATTTTACAAATTTTAAATCAATCCAGTTATTTGAACCGCCTAATGCTTCTGATTGCCAAGCGACAATGTTTAGGATAACGACTAATATAAATAATAACGGAACAATTGCTTTATATTTTTTTGTATCCGTTTTCAATATTATAATAGCCATAATCATTCCTACCATAATAAAAATTAGTTGCCTAAAAAAATAATAATATATTGATACATCATAATTTACTACAGCAGCTCTACTAGAAGCAGTCACGATAGTTAAAAGTCCATAAACAAAACCCACTATTACAACTATAAGTAGTGGTTTATCAATATCTTTAAAAATTTTTCTAATGGACTGGCTCATTTTTTATCACCTATCATATAATTATGATAACACAATATTGTGGGTTTTAAAATGGTTAAAAATATAAAAATGTAAAATTAGGTATTTTTAATAGTCGTTTCGTGTTAAGTAACGTACAATATATTAGTAATAGATAGGAGGTTGTTATATGTATTACTATGGAGGATACCAAGGTTACGGATGTGGTAATCAATGTGGCGGTGGCTACCAAGGTGGTGGTTATGGCTACGGCGCTGGATATGGTGCAGCAATTATCTTAGTATTATTTATTTTATTAGTAATTATTATTGGCGCAAGAGCATTCGGTGGCGGTAATTGCAACTATAATAATTAAATAAAAACGACAAGAAATAATTTCTTGTCATTTTTTTTGAAATATATATACTTATAAAATATTGTAAATACTTGTTGTCTGATATTTTATGCCGTATCCGTGCTTATTCCGTACGTCAAAAGTCGCCATTCAGCCGCACCAGTCATATATGTACAAGCTGATTTGTTATGCGTAAGTACTCCAAACTTACTAACATAATAACTATGATTATCTTTTACTGAAAGGTTATAAACTTTTGTTGTATTAACAAAATTAGATTGAACATTCGTAATTATAACTTCACTACCATCTATAGTTAATATTTTATCTCCTTTTTTAATTTCTTCAGCTTTTGTCCATCCTTTTCCTACTACATAAAATGGATGTTCGTGAGTACATTTTAATTCATTAGCTTCAGTTAAATCATTTGAATTATAATGACTTCCTATATTATTAATATGAGAAACTAAATTTGAATTCATTTTATTATTTTTTTCATATTTTATAGTTATAATTTCAGCTGATTTATTTATATATACTTCTTCTATTTCTTTTAATTCTGTTTTTTTTGATTTTTCATTATATGAATATACTTTTTCGCCTACTTTTATGTCTTCAATATTTTTTAAACCATTTTCAGTAAGCACCTTTGTTCCGCCAACAAAGCAGGCACCAGTAAGTGTTCCAAAAGCGTGAACCTCATTATATCCATCAGATACATAAGCTGTAATAACATTATTTGGTGATCCAGAAAAAGTCTCAGATGTTTTGGTAACCTCTACTTTTCCAGTTGCGCCACCAGACCATTCATACCAACATTTATATCTTCCATCAGTGCATCCAATTGGAAATGTTATATATCCACTTGTTCCAGATACACTTACGTTTGGTACTTCTAAATTATTAGTTCTTACGGGCTCAACATCAGATTCTAAAGTTTGATCTCCTTTAGTTATTTTTACTTGAATGTTGTGTAAAGTATTATGGGTTATATCTTTAAAAGTATAAACATTGTTTTTACCATTGCTTATATAGTCATCAGTATCTTTTTTAAATTCATAAGTTGCCCCGCTTATTTTTGGCGCTGTTACAGTTATTGTCTTTGTAGTTGATTCTGTTTCTAATTCTATTGAAGCTGGTAATAAAGTTCTCATACCATCCTCTACATAATCTAAAGTCACAGTAACTTCAGTTTCTAAATTATCAGGTTGCGTTGTAACTTCATCGCTATATGTAACTTTTACGCTTAGGGTCGCCGTGCTACTGGCATTTAATGTATCACCATCAGTTATTCCCGATGTTTCTATTTTTATACTTTCATTATCACTTTCACTAACATCGATACTATCTAACTGGGCATTGATATTTCCTTTATTTTCGACCGTTATATCATAAGTTATCGAATCTCCCGGAGATACTAAATTAGCTTTAAAGGTGGCTTTTAAATCATCCACCACTTGTGACTCTTCATCCGAAGCTTTTCCTACTATACCTTTACTAGTAATACTTGTTATCTTAATATCCCAGTTACTGGTTATAATAGTTGTTCCATTTATATTTAAAAATGTATTAAAAGCAGCATATCCAGCTGTCATAAGGAGTAGTACTCCGCATAATGAATATATTATTATATTTCTTTTCTTTTTTTCGCTCATATTTTTCTCCTTACCTAGTTTAATCTATAAACATTATACCCTCACCCCAATGGTTTTAGCAAGTATTTTCAAGGAATTTTATGAAAATAGAAAAAAACTTTATTTATAAATAAAGTTCCATCATAAGTAAATAATAATTAATTTTTTCACGATCAGGAATAATATTTAACTTTTCATAAAATTTTGAAATATATTCTTCTCCATAGTTTCTTTTTATTGATTTTTCACAGATAGCAAGATCAAACCATTTATCAGCTACTCCGCATTCGCCAACATCGATAAAACCAGAGAAATGATTATTATGGGCAAATATGTTAGGTAAACTAGTATCACCATGAGAAAAGCATAATTCTTCTTCAAATTTGTTTTCCTTTAAAAACTTTAATATATTTTCTAAAGAATGATACTTCTCTAATGTTTCAGGTTTTAAATCTTCTTTTTTTATTAAATTATTTTTAACATTGTTTTCTATTAAATTTAATTTATAATCAAGGGAAACATTAAAAGGACAATCTTTGATATCAACATTGTAAATATTTTCAAAAGCTTCACCGATTATTTTTAAGGCTAATTCCGGATTATTTACAAATTCATCAGAACAAACCATTTTGCCTTCAATACTTTCAGTAATCAAAAATTCAGTATTGTCGTTTGTCTCATAAAAAGTAATTTTAGGTACTAAAAGTTTTCCATTTAACCATTTTAATTTTTCATATTCGCTTGTAAGCATCCCTTTTTTAGCCATTTTTAAAAAATATATTTTATCTTCTTTTTCAATTTTTAAAACTTGCGAATCAGAACAACCTATACCAATTTCTTCAATATTGCTATTTTCTAGAAACTTTGAAACTTTATCAGTAAGTTCATAATGAAAATTCATATAAATTACCTCCTTCTAGGTGCTTGTTTAGTTTTTTTTAGTGTTTTTTCCTTTTGTTCTTTATAATAATCATAATTACCTAAATATTCATTAAAGTTTTCATTTTCGATATTTACAGTTCGTTCAGCTAATTTATTTATGAAAAATCTATCATGGGAAATAAATAATATTGTACCTTGATATTCATTAAGTGCTTCTTCAAGCATTTCTTTAGTATCAATATCAATATGATTAGTTGGCTCATCTAAAATAAGTAAATTTGCTTTTTTTTGAATTAATTCAAATAATTTTAGTCTTACCTTTTCACCACCAGATAGAGTCCCCACTCTTTTAAATACGTTTTCTCCATAGAATAAGAACTTTGCTAATGAAGCTCTTAAATGAGTTTCAGTACCATTATAAAATTTTCTTGCGACTTCAAGAACTGTATCTTTATCATTATTAAATCTAATTTCTTGTGGTATGTAGCCTACACTTACATTACTTCCTATTTTTATTTCACCACCACAAACATTATCACCATTTAATATACCTTTGACAAAAGTAGATTTACCAGTTCCGTTTTTTCCCATCAAACATACTTTTTCGCCATAATTTAATGAGAAATTAGCATCATCCAATAAAACTTTATCACCAGCTATCATATCTAAATGATTAACCTTTAAAACTTCTTTACCAGAACGACCATCTATTTCAAAATCTAATGGTAATTGTTTTTTAGAATCAGGTTTATCTAGTAGTTCCATTTTTTCTAATCTTTTTTCAATGCAAGCAGCTCTTCTAAAAAAACGTGGATTATCGCCTCTTTCACCCCATTCTTTAAGTTTTTTTACAGTTGCTTTCATTGCTTCTACTCTTTTTTGCTGATTTTTATATTCATCAAACTCAGCTAAAGCTCTTCGCTCGCTTTCTTTAAGATAATAAGAATAATTACCATAGTAAACATCTTCTTTGCCTTTATCAATAAAAATTGTTTTAGTAGCAACCTTATCTAAAAAATAACGATCGTGTGAACTAATAATAATTGTTCCTTTATAATTTGAAAGAAAATTCTCAAACCATTCTAAGGTTTCTATATCTAAATGATTGGTAGGCTCGTCTAATAATAAAACATCTGGATTGCTAATAATTAATGAAGCTAAATTTACAATCGTTTTTTCACCACCTGATAAAGTATTGAATTTTCTTGTAAGCATATTATCAGATATTTTAAAACCACCACATATTTTACTGATTTTTTCATCTAGTTCATATCCACCCATATTTATAAAGCGTTCTTGTAATTTTCCATATTTTTCAAGTAGTGTATCCAAATTGTCTTGATTAGATGTATTAGAAAGTGCCTCTTCGTAAGATCTTAAATCTTCTTCTATTTTTAATAATTCTTTATAACTATCTAACAATACATCTTTTACCGTTACATCATCAGCTCTTTTTGGTGGAATTTGTGGAAGCATTCCAATATTAGCATTTTTTCTAATTGAAACTTGACCACCATCTAAATTTTCTTCACCAGATATCACTTTGAATAATGTTGTTTTTCCACATCCATTTGGACCAATTAAAGCTATTCTTTCACCAGTAGTAGCTTCCAAATTAAACTCATCTAATACATTTTTAAATCCAAATGTTTTTGTTGCATTATGAACACTTACATCTATCATAATCTCACCTCTCTATCATCGCTATCATCTATAATTATATTATACCATATGATAGCTAAATTTTATATTACCTTTCCTAAAATATTGATTTGTTTTTGTATATTTATATTACGTGTTCTTAAAAGAATAAAATATTGTTTTTTTATGCGATTATCTATAATAACACTATTTTTGTTACGTGGCAATTCTTTTAATTCGATTTTATGATCTAATTGGTATTCTAAACCAGTATTTTCTATTTTTTTAATTATATTTTGAAACAAATTATAATCATCAACCCAAATAGGAAATCTATGCCAGACATTGCCTTGTTCTAAATCATAATCAATGTATTTAATTATTTTTTGTTTCTTTAACAACTCAGTATATGCTTTAGCATTTTTTCTTTGTTCTTGAGCAATACTATTAGCTAATGAAATCATTTTATTATAATCCATTGTTTCACAAAGTGGATATACGTATGATTGTAATATTCGTTCACTTTCCCTACTTTCATTGTCACAAAAATCAATACTATCAATAATTGTTTTATCATTGAAGAATATTCCACCACCAATACCATAGCTAATAGGCTTTGTTTTTCCAAATGATGTTACCACAATATCCGAATATTTACCTACTTCATAATTATCTTTAGTTATATCCCAAGCCTGAGCAATATCTTCAATGATTTTTATATTCATATTTTTATATTTTTGAACGTCTATATCATTAAATAATCCAAACTGATGAATAAGCATAATACAATCAATATCGTATTTATCTAATGCATAAACAATATCATTGTCTTTTAAAGTTAGACCATTAATGGGATATATTATTATAGGATTCATTTTTAACTTTAAAATTGTATTAATAATAGAATAGCAAGTATTAGAAGATACTAAGATATTTGCTCCTTCTTGTAAATTTAGACTTGTTAATGCTATTTCAATAGCCAATGTTCCAGAAAAGGTTATGATTCCATATTTTTTGTGAAATTTTAAAGCAAATTTAGTGCCTAATTTTAAATTACTTTCTCTCATTATTCCACCTCTTACAATGGTATAAATGTTTATGTTTGAATCCTTCTTTACCATAACCATCATCAATTTTGATTATTGAAATATTATTTTGCTTTAAAAAATCTTCTAATATCTTTTGATTGTAATAATAATATCTTTCATTTTCAATAACTGAATGATTTGATTCCAGTAACTTATACTCTACTAAAAATTCAATATATTGTTCATACCGTTTAGAAGTATAATAAACAGCCACATCTTCACCTATTTCTTCGCAATTTTCTTGAAATAATAGTTTCTTTTGTGTTTCTTTTTTGGTATTAAAACTTTCCGAAACATCAAATATTAGTGTAGTATTATCATTTAAAATGTTATATAAATTGCTTAAAAACTCATTTAATTTATGTACATCATTATCAAATTGTAGTGTACTATAAGGTATGATTATCAAATCATAACATTGTTTTAGATCACTTTTTAAAAAATCTTCGCAAATTATATTAATATTTTTACATTTGTTTTTTAGTCTATTTAATCGAGCTTGATCAAAATCTAAAGCTGTTACATTTGCATATTTTGATAAAGGTATTGCCACTCTACCAGTACCAGCTCCTATAATTAATATATCTTTTGCTTTATATTTCTTTATCTGTTTTATATAATAATTAATATCATCATTTTGACCATGTAACTCATGTTTATTATAAAAATCATACATTAATGCCAGCAAGTCTAAATCAGTCATATTCCTAACACCTACTTTGTTCCATAATTATAAATATCTAAATACGGAATATTATTTTTATTCCAATGTAAATTATAAAATCTACTTTGATATGCTCCAAATGAAATATTCCAATCTTCTATGGATTCAAATACAGAGCCTTCAAAATCAATATATTTAACAATATTATTATTTATTAAATATTCAAAGATTTTATAATATAAAAATGCAATAGCTACATCATCGTGCTCTTTTTCATAATATGAATATAGAATATAAGCATTGTTTTTATCCCATACTATATGAACACCACCAACAATTTTCTCATTTTGTTTAGCAACAAAACACATACCTTTTTTCTTATTTATAGTTTCTTTTATATATTTTTGCGTAAAAGTAGCAGTAGTTTCATCACCATAATTTTTCTCCCATTTCATTGCCTTATTAGTATCAAAATATTTTATTTCATTATCAATGATAAATTCCATATTTTTTTTGATAGCCCTACGGATATCTTTTTTTCTATCACTACCAAAATTTTTATATAAATTATCTATTCCTACTGATAAATCTAACTTGTATGTATAACGAACTTCTGGAGTAAATCCTGAACGGATAAAAGGCATAATATCAATAATACCATCATTGATAGAAAAATTAACTTCTTCAAAATTACTTTGAAAATACTTACATAATGCTTTTTCAATGTTTCTGATATATCTTATTTTAGTCCTTTCTTCTAGTGGTAAATTAAATATTATCGGCCCACCATACGGAATATACATCGTGCTTTGATTAATTATTTTAGGGTTTTGACTATTAAATATAGGCATTATTGCTTGTAACTCGTGCTTGTCATTATATATTTTTAATATGTTTTTACTATCTTTTAGTTTTAAAAACCAAGTATAAGCAAAACAGCAACCATTAAAACTATTATCTATTTTGCTATCTAGATCTTTAATATCACTTATCAACCCTAACTCAACGTTCATTATTCCACCTCTTTATAAATTTCAATATGGCTTCTAACTATATCATTGTTTTTTAAATCATCATATACTTTATTTCTTCTACCCCAAAAATCTAAATTTAATTTATTTTCTAAAGAATATAAATATTCTAAATGATTAAATAATGCAAAAATACCAGCATATTTTGTTCTTCCTTCATCTGAACTACCCCACTTTACGGCATACCATATGTCATCTTCGTTTTTAAACATTAAAGAATATGCTAATGGATAATCATTCAAATCACAAACAACCACTAAATTACTACTATTTTTATTAGTTAGAAGAAACGGTAAATATTGCAAATCTTCACGATTTAAACTTTTCATATCAGAATGTTCTATATTTTTCCATGAATGAAAATCAATATCTAAAACATAATTCCAAAGTTTTAAAATATCATTATTAGAAGAATTATAAAATTTATACTTTACCTTTTCTTTTTCATATAATCTATAATTTCTTCTAACTTGTGAATGTTTATTTTCTTTCAAATATTGCTTAATACTAGTTTTTAATATTAGTTGAGGAGCTTTCCATTTATCTACATACTTGAAAATGAAACCTTCTTTATTTGACCATTGTTTTAACTTTTTTAATAAATTAGAATCATTAATATAATTAAAACGTAGTATTCTTCCTTTTAATATTTCAATTTTCATCATTTCTAATTCCAAATTAGAAACATTAAAATCAAAGAAATGTTGACATTTTAAACTATTATCGTCATTATAAAAGTAAATTTTGTTCATTTTTATAATTTTGTCAGCTGGATATCTTAAAATTATTGAATAGTTCCAACTATCAGAACAACTAAAATTCATTTTGATATTCATTTAATTTCTTTACAATATATTTTATGTGCGATTGTTTTAATTCAGCTGATAAACTAAACCAGGCAACTCTTTTAAATAATGACTTTGAAATATAGCACTCAGTTTCTTCAAATTCCGAAAGATTATAAGGAAAACCTGTATGATGCCAAGATTGTTGTTTTCTAAAGGTATCAAATTGATTTATTAAATTATTACATTGATTAGTAAAACCAATACCATTTTTATTCATAAATCTAATAAACTTTGCACAATCCTGTTCATCATCAAATATAATAGATAGATTTGAATGAACTAAGATACTATTAGGGACACTAGGCCTTAATTTATAAAAATCTAAATCGATATTATTTACAATATCATAATATAATGTCTGTTGATGATCTAAAATGTTATTAATTTTTTTTAATTGCTCGTTAGCAATGGCACTTTGCAGTTCATTCATCTTAAAGTTTTCTCCAAAAAACGTAGTTCCATTTTCCCAAGTTGGATAATTATCACCTATTCTAAAGCCACCGTTATCATGGTACATTTTTGCTTTCTTATATATTTTTTCATCATTAGTGGCTAAAAAGCCTCCTTCACCACAAGTAATAGTTTTTCCAGCCTGTAAACTAAAAGCACTACATTTTCCGAAAGTACCTGCTTTTTTACCTTTTAATTCAGCTCCTAACGCTTGAGCTGCATCCTCAATAACTATTAAATTATGTTTATGAGCAATAGCCATTATTTTTTCCATATCACAAGGTTGTCCTTGAATGTGAACGACTAAAATAGCTTTGGTATTTTTACCAATATTCTCTTCTAATTTGCTTGGATCTATGTTCATAGTTGCATCAACATCAATAAATTTAGGTACTGCCCCACAAGATAAAATACTCCCTGCTGAAGCTATAAAAGTAAATGGAGTCATTAACACTTCATCTCCAGGACCAATATCATTAGCGATAAAGCAAAGTTTTAAAGCTGATGTACCATTAGTGCAACCTAAAACATATTTTACGCCTAAATATTCTGCCATATTCTTTTCAAACTCCAAAGTTTTATATTTTAAATTTGGACCTTGATATCTAAATAGACTTTTACTTTTTAATACTTCATTTGCAGCTTTTATTTCTTCTTTACCGATATAGTGAGTTCCTAAAAACGGATTATTAGGTATATTCATATTTAGCTCCTCTCATTTGTTTTCATCATATATTATTTCAGCTATTTCTTTTGCTGCATTTGATTTTAATGCTTTAGCAAAATTGTTTCTAATTTTGAAATATTGCTTTTGACTATTATTAATAAATCTATTTACAACATTAGTTATAACTTTTTCATAATTACCATTTAAATATTTTTCTATATTATCATTAACTAATTTAACCCCTGTTTCTTCATCTAAATATTTAGGAATATCTTTATAAAAATCAAACTCGCTCCAATCTAAGGTTGTAAACCCAAAGCCTTTTTCTTTATAAAATTCTAATTGTTGATGTTGGCTATAATTTATACTTGGCAAATACATAATTTCTTTATCTAAAGTAAGCGTTTCAATAAAGTTTCCCAATCCTGGAGATAAAATACAATATCTAGATTCTCCCATTTCTTTTAAATATTCTTCATAACTTAAAGTACATTTTTTAATATTTTTATGATTACACTTCAATTTCAATTTGTTTATTGTTTCTTTACCACCACATATAATTATTGAATCTATTTTTGAAATTAATTCTAAAGATAATATATCATTTAAAATTTTATTATAAAATTTTTCTATTAATGGTCTATCTAATAAAAATGATTCAGCTCCACCTATATTTATTATTAATTGATTTTTACTAGTATAATTTGGGCTTTGGAAGTTCCTAACTGGACCTACAAATATTGGATGCTTTATTTTCTTTCCGATTCGATTATAATTGTCTTTGCAAGGAATTGTTTCAGATATAAAATATTTTTTTACATCATTTAGTCTTTCAGGAATTTTATCCCACATCCACATTAAATTATCGACATAATATGTATTATCGATTCCATGATTTAAGGCAAAAATTGCTCCTATAGGGTTCTCTATCGACAAAAATACATCATAATTTTTAAATATATCCTTATATTTTTTTAAACTTGTTTCATCAAAAGTATGACAATTATAGTAATTATCAAAATAATTGCTCATCTTTGCTTGTTCTAAAGCACCATCAGAGCCAATAAAATCCAATATAACATCCTGATATTTCTTTAGTTCTTTAATAATTACTAGCTCAGTTGTTATCGGACCATATCCAAAACTTTCAGCCGAACATAATATTCTCATTATCTCACCTTCACATAATCTAAAAATTTGTTATTAAATTGACAGTTAGCCTCATCACATTTTGTTTTACATCGTAAATGACCATTAAATAATTGTTCTTTTAAAAATTTCCTTTTTTCACTATTCCACATTTCATTAAAGGTTTGTAATCTTAAATCACCTAATTTATAAAGAGTTCTATCACGGTGAATACTACAATCACATGGATAAACGCCACCTGAAGGAGCATCAATAAAAGCACAAAATGCAGGATAAACACACTTTAAATCATTATTAGTAACTCTATCACCCTTTTTACTAACCTCAGCATTAAAGAAGTTTATATTATTCGCAAAAAATTTTACATCTAATTCTTTAGCTAGTTTGTAATATGTTCTTAAATTTTTATTGTAGTGATCAATTTGTTGTTTTGTGAAAAATAAAGGTTCATAATCTTTTACAACAATAGGATTTATATAATCAAAGTCATATTTTTGTTTTAATTTTATAAATTGCTTAAATGAATCAATATTATTTTTATTAAGTACATGATTCAATACTATTTTAATATTAGGTATGTATTTTTTAAGTAAATTAATATTAGAAGTTACCTTATCCCATAAACCATCAATGCCTCTAAGAGAATCATGAACTTCTGGCATAGCACTATCTATCGAAAAGAACATTGCCTGAATATTATAATTTGATAGTTTTTGAATTTTAGTTTCATCTAAATTCCATCCATTTGATATGAGAATTATTTTTATACCTTTTTGAGTGCAATATTCTAAATATTCAAATATATCATCGTTTACAAAAGGTTCGCCACCACCTGTAAAATGAATATATTTTGTTCCTAAATCAGCTAACTCATCTATTGTTTTTTTAATATCTATAGCACATTTTTTCTCTTTGTTTGTTCTAACTTCGCAAAATACACAATTAGCATTACATAAATTTGTTAGTGATAAATACACATAAAATGGCATATCGTAATAATATGATAGTTCACTAATATCTTCATCAATTAATTTCAAATACATACAATCATCTCTCTTTACTGCCTTCTTCAATAATTATGTTTTCTATACAATTAAGCATGTCATCATCCAAAAAATGATTACACTTGTGATAATATGTTTGGGTTAATGCATCTAAGCCAAGTAAAACTGGTGAATATGGGAAATCCTCTTCAACTAAGATATGCGTTTTTTTATTTAATGCTGATGCCCAACCTAATTCTATATGTACACCTCCAGAAATACCATTTGAAGTATTATTTCCAGGTATCACAATTAAAAAATCACTATCTTTTAATGCTTTATAATCTCTCATTGTACTTTCTTGAGGATTTTTATAATATTCTCCCCATTTTTCTTCACGAATAGCTAAATAACACTTATGACCTTTATTTTCTATTATAGAAATCAAATTTAAGAAAAATGCTTTATATTTATCTTTTATTTCATATTTGTTATCGTTGCAAAGCCCAGAAAATGGACAAGATATAAATACTTTCATATACTAATTCTCCTTTAATTCGTTTTTAGAAAAATACATTTTTTTTGATAAGATTTTATTTGTTAATGATGTTTCTTGGATGCATAGATTGTCATTTATTCCACGACCTATTAATCTTCCATCAGAATTTATAAGTCTATGAAAATCGCTACCAACTGACGTTAATACATTATATTTTGCTGCTTGCTTTTGTAAAAATTCACTATCAGCATAACTACAGTCTGATTGATATACTTCTATACCATCTATTCCTAGTGATATAAGATTTTTGATAATTGGCTCTACCTGTTCACGGCTTAATTTATATGCCATTGGATGTGCAAAAACTACCAGTCCACCAGCAGTATGTATTCCATCAATTACCCTACTTACAGGTAAATCGTAATCAGTACCATAACTAAATCTATTAGTTTTAAAATATTGTTTATAATAGTTTATTACTTCCAGAGGAAAATACTCTTGTTCCATACATTTAATAACTTCTCTATCAAACCAACAATATTTTTCCATATCCAAACTTGCAAGACTTTCTTCTGGTAATTTTTTTAATCTTTTTTGCAAAAAATTTAATAGTTCAATGTGAGCATTTAATCTTTTTTCTTTCATTTCAGTTAATAAAGTAACTAATTTTTCATTATTTTCATCAAATCCGTATCCTAAAATATGTAGCCTTATTTTTTGCCCGTTTTGAATTATATATGATGAAAATTCTACTCCTTTTACACCTTTCATATCTTCATACAAATAATTTTGCAAAAATTTTATACCATTTATAGTATCATGATCTGTTATAGCTAATATTTCAGTATTATTTTTATGAGCCATATCAACAACTTCATTACATGAAAACATACCATCTGATTTATTTGTATGAATATGCATATCAATATATTTTCCCATAACCTTCACTCCTTTGATAAAAATTATACAAGTTTTATATCAAATTGACCAATATAGATTTTTTATACTCCATAAATTTTGTTTATAGCAAAAAAACAAATTCAAAACGAATTTGCTAGTTACTATCTTTAAATATTTTTATAAATGCCTTAGCAACATCATTAACATATTTAGTATGATATGCTATACTAACAGGCGTTAAAACTTGATTAATATCTACTTTTACTTCATATAATTTTCCGGATTTTAAATCATCTTTTATAAATTCTTTTATCATCCATCCAATACCAATACCTTGATTTATGATCCCTTTAGTAATTGATGAGGAATTAACTTCTACAAGAGGTTTTAAAATAACATTTTTTTCTTTAAAATATTTATCGATCATTTTTCTATTAGCAGTAGTAGAGCTTGGAAGGATTAAAGGATATTGATTCAAATCTTTTGGATCAAGTTTTCCTTTTTGAGAAATGTCTTTGTATTGATAATTGCAAACAAAGCAACTTTCTAGATCAAAAACTTTTCTAACTTTTATTGTGTTATCATCAGGGATAGCCATATTGGTGTCAATAACTATATCTAATTCTCTTTTTATAAGCATATTTAACATTTCATCAGATTTTTTATTGATAATATTAACTTTTACATTAGGATATATTTGATTGAAGAGTTTTAAATAATTTACAAAATAGAATGTTCCGATGTGTGTTGGAACACCAATATTTAAAACTTCTTTCTTAATATCATTTAAATCATCTATTAAATTTTTATTTGCCTCAACAAGTTCACATAAATGTTCTGCGTAATGATATACTAATTCTCCAGCTTTAGTTAATGAAATACCTTTTGAATCACGTTTAAAAAGTTCAACATCTAGCTGAGTTTCTAATTTTTTTATTGCATGTGTTACTGCTGGTTGGGATATATATAGTTTTTCTGAAGCTTTAGTAAAACTATTGTATTTTGCTACAATGTAAAAAGTTTTATATAAATTTAAATCAACATCGTACATATTAAATTAATCCTCCATTAATTACATAATATTATATACCAAAATATAACATTTTACAATTTAACTAATTCCTAGCTTCTTCTTATAAAAGAATTTGTAATTCCTAGTAATATAGATTATATTTTTTTTGATATCATCATTATATTTGTGAACTTTTACAAAGAAGTTTCACTTTTATAAAATACATCATAATCTTCCATACATTATCCTATAAATTATCTATTTTTTATACTCCATAGGCCAAACCTATCCACTGGGCTGGACCAGACATATATGTACAAGCTGATTTGTTATGCGTAAGTACTCCAAACTTGCTGACATAATAACTATGATTATCTTTTACTGAAAGGTTATAAACTTTTGTGGTATCGACAAAATTAGTTTGGACATTTGTAATTATAACTTCACCACCATCTATTGTTAATATTTTATCTCCTTTTTTAATTTCTTCAGCTTTTGTCCATCCCTTATTTATAACATAAAATGGATGTTCGTGAGTACATTTTAATTCATTGTCATCGGTTAAATCTTTTGAATTATAATGACTTCCTATATTGTTAATATGAGAAACTAAATTTGAGTTCATTTTATTATTTTTCTCATATTTTATAGTTATAATTTCAGCTGATTTATTTATATATACTTCTTCTATTTCTTTTAACTCTGTCTTTTCTGATTTTTCATTATATGAATATACTTTTTCGCCTACTTTTATATCTTCAATATTTTTTAAACCATTTTCAGTAAGTACTTTAGTTTCACCAACAAAGCAGGCACCTGTAAGTGTTCCAAAAGCGTGAACCTCATTATATCCATCAGATACATAAGCTGTAATAACATTATTTGGTGATCCAGAAAAAGTCTCAGATGTTTTGGTAACCTCTACTTTTCCAGTTGCGCCACCAGACCATTCATACCAACATTTATATCTTCCATCAGTGCATCCAATTGGAAATGTTATATATCCACTTGTCCCAGATACACTCACTACTGGAGCTTCTAAATTATTTGTTTTTATTGGACTAGATTCAGATTCTAATGTTTTGCCACCTTTGGTTACTTTAACTTGAAAATTATGTGAAGTATTATGCGCTATTTCGTTAAAAGTATAAACATTATTTTTACCGTTATTTATATAATCATCATTATCTTTTTTAAATTCATATGTAGCCCCGCTTATTTTTGTCGCTGTTAGAGTTATTGAGTTAGTCGTTATATCGGTTTCTAAATTTATGGTTTCTGGAAGTTGCGGCCTCATACCTTCCTGAACATAATCTAAAGTTATTGTAACTTCTGCTTTTAAATTATCAGGTTGCGTTGTAACTTCATCGCTATATGTGACTTTTACGCTTAAAGTAGCTGTGCTGCTGGCATTTAATGTATCACCTTCAGTTATTCCTGAAGTTACTATTTTTATATTTTCATTATCACTTTCACTAACATCGATGCTATCTAGCTGGGCATTAACATTTCCTTTATTTTCGACGGTTATATCATAAGTTATAGAATCACCAGGACTTACTAAATTAGCTTTAAAAGTAGCCTTTAAGTCATCTACTACTTGGGAATCTTCATCGGACGCCTTACCTACTATATCTTTACTGGTAATACTTGTTATCTTAATATCCCAGTTACTGGTTATACTTGTAGTTCCATTTATATTTAAAAGTGTATTAAAAGCGGCATATCCAGCTGTCATAAGGAGCAGTACTGCACATAGCGAATAAATTATTATATTTCTCTTTTTTTGTTTTGACATAATTTTTCTCCTTACCTAGTCTAATCTATAAATATTATACCTTCTATCAATTGAATTTGGCAAGTAAATTCAGTAGTTTTATCAAATAATTTAAAATGTTATTTACTCTTATTTTTTAAACTTAGCGCATATATAAGTAGTGGGAACACGCATATTAATTGTGAATAAACAAATCTAAAATTTGCAGCCGTAACAAATATCATCATTACTAAGGTATTAGAAAGTACTAAAACAAATGGTAAATAGCTTGTCCATTGTTTTCTTTTTTTATATATTACTACAAATAATGAAAATACAATTATATATAAGCCTACTTCGACACTAAAAAATATATATTTTAATGGTGATTGTGATAAAACATTTGAATATTGCGCTAAAAAATCAGAACAATGACTTAAAATAAATGAATTTGATGTTTTTGGCGGATTACTATATAAATTATGTTCAGAATTGATTTGCCACCAAGGACTTGTAATATTCATATATGATATTAGATATTTGTCCGGATATTTTATACCATATTTAATATAGAATTTCATAATTGCTTCAAAATTATTATTTACCCAATATGAATATATAGGATAAACATCCGAATCAAATTTTAAATAATCAACGGAAATATTATTATATTTTTCTTCCCATTTTTCTTTGGGCGCTAATTGATCTAAAAGTTTTTGCTCAACCTTAGTAATAGGAATATTTTGGTGATAAATGTAGGCTATTTGATTAAATGGAACACCTATCATTTCATCTTTACCACCCATAAAATCTACTTTTAGATTATGGTAAATAGGCCCATACAAAAGCAATCTAAATAAAATTAAACTAACTACCGTAATTATATAAAATTTTCTTTTTTCTTTAAATAATATAATTAAGACTAAAAACATTAAAAATACATTAGCAATTCCATTATGCCTAAATAACATTATTCCAAGTGAAGTTAATATTAATAATATTTTATGACTGTTTTTATCTATCCACTTACCCTTACTAATTACTATTTCAATTAATAGTAATGTTCCTAAAAATAAACACCACGTAAAGGGAATATCTTTTACTAAATATACAGAGGCTCTTAAAATCATTGGATTTAAGAGAATCAATAATAATACTAAAATTGTCCCTTTTTTATCTAAAAAATACTTTCTTAAAAAGCGGCAGAAATATAACAATATAATTCCTATAAAACATAACTGAAAAATTGCGCAGGATAGATAACTATCGTATAACAAAGTAGGAAATTTTATAAAAATTAAAGTATATATTAATGGATGCCAATTATTATAATTTCCACTATGAACCTCTTCCCAAACGGTTGTAGTATCTGGATCAATTAACGCCGGAAATGAAGCACATAAAGCAAAGGAGAAAAATATTAATATAATAATTCCATATAACAGTAATTCTTTTTTATTAAATGGTACTTTTACTGACTTTAATTTAACATTTAATATTTTAGGAAAAATTAAGTTTAATAAGATAAAGGCTATAAAAAATACAAGAATAATGGAAAACCAAGAAATACTTCCATTAGTAATCCAGCAAATGGCAAACGAAAAATATAATGACAAAAATATTATCAGTATTTGCTTTAAAATATTTGGCTTATTTATAAAATACTTTCTTAATTTTTGAAACACAATTAATACTCCTTTACATTATTAATTTTCTTTTATAAGAAATTAACAAACATATTTTTCTTCGTTATATTCTTTTTCAGTATTAACATTCCATATATTACTTTTATCTTTAACCTCATTTAAAATATTTTTAACTGTTTCAAATGATGTTATCATCGAATGATCCATATTATTGTATCTATGTTGTCCATTTCTTCCAACACAATATAGATTCTCATACTTATTTAAATATTTAATTAAATCATCGATCTTATCATAAGTATCGAAATACGCAGGATAAGCTTTTTTAACTTTTTCACGGTGACTATCTAATACACTTTCTTCACCTATTATTCCCATTGATATTAGTTCTTTAGTGGCAAACTCAATACATTCTTTATCGCTCATATTCCAAAATGAATCGCCCTCATCACAGAAATATTCTAATCCTATCCATACTGTATTATCAGGATTTTTTACCATATATGGTGACCAGTTATTGAATATTTGTATTCTTCCTAATTTTACATTTGGTTCTTGAACATATATCCAGCAATCTGGAACGATATTATTTAAAGTTTTAATATTAGTTTCATTTTTTAAATTTAATTTATTTACTAAAAGGCCTACTGTAACAAAAGCTCTATAAGGAAGTCCTTTAGCGATCTTATAATATTTTTCAGAAGCTCTTGTTTTAAAATCCATTACTAAATCTTTAAGTGGCATTGATGATATAAATATATCACCTTTTATTTTTTCTTTTTTACCTTTAACTTCGCAAGTAACTGATGAAATTTTATTACTTTTATTTTCTATTTCTATAACTTTATATCCTTTTTTAATCGTTCCGCCTAGTTTTTCAAACTCATTTGCTACAGCTTCCCATAACTGCCCTGGACCATATTTTGGATATACAAAATTTTGGACTGATGAATTATTAAATATTTCTTTTGACATATCTTTAACGACATTTGTAAATGAAAGACCTTTAACCCTTTGGGCTCCCCAGTCAGCTGATATTTTACTTGGATGTTTTCCCCATACTTTTTCAGTATATTTTTCAAAAAACATACTATATAATTTTTTACCAAACCTATTTATATAAAAATTTTCTAACGAGGTTTCTTCTTTTTTTAAAATTAAGGTTTTGAAATAACTAAATCCACTAATTGCTGTTTGCCTTAAGCCTAAATTTTTAAATGTTTGTAATTTCAAACTTATCGGGTAATCAAAGAATTTTTTATGATAGTATATTCTAATTACTCTATTTCTTAAAAGTAATACCCTATCTTCCTTTTCAGGATCTGGTCCATTAGGATTTAACTCTTTTTTTCTTCCTAATTTTTTATCATCATATGATGGTTTTCCTTGAATAGGCAAAATATTTTTCCAAAATTCCATTACTTTTTCATCTTTTGAAAAAAACCTATGTCCGCCTATATCTATTATATTATCTTTATAATTTACAGTTTTTGAAATGCCCCCTATTTTTTGGCTTTCTTCTAAAATAATAACTTCATAATTTTTACTTTGCTTTAAAAGTTCATAACCGGCTGTAAGACCTGCAGGTCCAGCTCCTATTATAATAACTTTTTTCTTTAACATTTCATCAACTCCTAAATCATTGTTTATTTCTTTTTAAACTAATTGCATAAACAAGTAATGGAAGAGCGCACACTATTTGTGAATACACATATCTGGTTTCTAAACCACCAATAAGAAGCATAATCGTAGCCGTATTACTTAATACTAGTACAAATGGTAAATAGGCTTCAAAAGATTTTCTTCGTTTATAAATAGTTACAAACAAAGCCAATATTATTATAAATAATCCTACCCCGACATTAAATAATATATATTTAAGAGGTGATTCAAATACAATATATAAATACTTAATATAAGCTTCATTAACAACTTTTTTGATTTTATTATCGCCATAATATGATACTTGCGCAAGCGAACTATAATCAGTTTCAAGCTGCCAAATAATGCACGTTAAACTTAAATGGGCTTTTAAATATTCAAGTGGATATTTAGGTGCATATTTAAAATACAAACCCATAAACTGGCTAAAATTATCATCGATCCAATTTTTATAATATTGTTTATCCGAATTATAACTCTTTATTTTGTTTATACTGACTGGTGAATACATTTCTTCCCATATTTCTTTTGGCTCATAAGCATCTAAAAGTTTTTGTTCTTTTTTAGTAAATTTAACACCTTTATGATAAATATAAGCTATTTGACTTAAAGGAAGATTGAGCATTTCGGATTTCCCACCTGATTCTCCATAATTTAGACTATGATAAACAGGTTCATATAAAATAAATCTAGTTAAAATAAGGGCTGTACATACAATTATATAAAATAAGCGTTTATTTTTATATAAAATGAATAAAAATAAATACATTAAAAGTATACAAACAATTCCGTTATGTCTAAAAAGCATAACGCCAAGACTCGCTAAAATTAGTAAAACTTTATGACTAGTTTTATCAGTCCACTTTCCTTTAGTAATAACTATTTCCATTAAAAATATCGTTGCTAAAAGCATTGACCAAGAATATGGAACATCTTTAATTAAAAACATTGAATAATTCATAAATAGCGGATTTAATATAATTAATAATAAAATTATAATAGTTCCCTTTTTGTTTAAAATATATTTTCTTAAGAAATAACAAAAATATAATAAAATAATACCAATGAAACACATTTGAAAAATGGCACACGAAACATAATTATCATATATTATGGTTGGCAATTTAAAAAATATCAAAGTATAAATAATAGGATGCCAGTTATTATAATCATTTGTATGAATTTGCTGCCAGCACGAAATACTATCTAAATTAGCTAGTGCTGGCGAAAGTGCCAAAAAAGCAAAAACATAAACTATTAATATGATTATGCCATATAATATTAATTCTTTTTTATTAAATTTATCGGTCTTAGAATTATTATTTAATTTAAAATTTAATATTTTCGGAAACAAGATATTTAATAAAATAAAAGAAACAATAAATACTATAATAAAGGAAAGCAAAGAAATATTTTTATCTGCTGTAAAGGTAATTGAAAAAGAAAAATATAAAGATAATAAGATTATTAAACATTTTTCTAATGTGGTTGTTTTATTTTTTAATATTTTTTTCATTATTCTCTCCTTATATTAATTATTGTTTTTTGAAAATATGCTATATCATTATTGAGAATTATACCATAAAACAAGGTAAAATTCTATATTATGATAAAATTATTCTATTGAAAATATAGTTAATTTTTACTCTTTTTTTGATAAAATAAATTTTTAATGATTAATAGTTCTAGGAATATTACAAATATCATTAAAGCTATATATTGTGTTTTTGAAACGTAAGCGCCATAGTATTCGTAACTAACTACCATAGCTAAATCACTTCCCATTAATTGATTATCTATAAAAAGATCTCCAGAATATTTACCATTTAATCTAGTTAAGATATAACCCCAATTAATAGAATCATAGCTTTTTTCTCTTGAAGATATGGTAATAAAGTATTTATGTTTTTTATCAGGATTTTGAGTTTTAAAAGAAAAGTTAATATACCCTTTATTACTATTTAATTGAATATCTTTTGAAGTTAAGCTTTTTTTGGCAATTACCTTTTTGCCATCATAAAGTTTAATATCGTAAATTGTATCATTATCATAAATTTTAAAAATGAGTAATGAAATATTATTAAATTTACCCTTCGCATAAAATTCCTGCTTTAAAGTATAACCATTAGAAGCGAGATTTTGCTGCCAATTAATATATTGATTGATATCAGCTTTAATTTGATAGTCGTGATAAACATTAAGTGGTTTAGTATAACTCTGATAAAATGAAGCGAATGTAATAATAGTAAATAAAACCGCAATTAAACCGATATTACGGCATTTCTTTTTTTGCTTAAAAGTCAAATTAGATATTTTATTAGTTGCCAGCTCTAAACTAGAAGCTGCTAACAAAATCATAATCGAAACATATGGTAAATGATAAACATTTTTAACTTCCCATATAGAATAAAATAAGATTACACCAAATAAAGTAATAGTAAATAATATTCGATAATCTATTTTTTTGGCTTTTAACTGACTAAATAAACTTATTAGAACTAAAAGATATAAAAAGTTTCTAAAGGCATTGGAATAAATATTTACAAAATCAGTTTTCTCACCATATATATATTTAAAAAACTTACTATGCTTCTTAAGATTAATCGTTTGATAATCATAATCATCAGCAAAATTGTTAGACATTTTAATAGCAAAATGGCGAAATGAACCTGCTAATCCATAGGAAAATATTTGCTCTTTAATTTTTTTAATATCCCCGTCTATCATCTTTTGTTTAGTATCAAATGAATATGTATATTTATTCATTTGACCATTATCTAAAAGGCCGTCTTCACTAGAGCCAATCATAAGCCAGTGGGCAATTGGAAAATTTTTGGAATTATCGGGATAAAATGTTTTAATACTATCACTAGTTATTTTATATCCAAATCCTAAAGTTGCCAAGACTAAAATAGCTGTAGCTATAAGCTTTTTCCAATTTTTCGAAAAATATTTTTTTACTTTCTTTTTATTTAATATTATATAAATAATATATGTGATAAATATAGCAATAAGTGAAATAATCATTGTTGGTCTAAGCATATATCCAATTAAAGCAACTATTCCAAATATAATAGAATATATGACAAATTTCAGATTAACGGTTTTGCATTCTTTTAAAAGTAAAGTTAAATAAATAATCAAGATTACAAATGGCCAGCTAAATGTATTTGTATATGGCCAAAATATAAAGAAATAATTAAATGGATTAATAATACATAAAACCAAAACTTTTAAAGCAAAATCATTACCTTTTAATTTCTTAGCGACTTTATAAGTAAAATAAACCGCCATATCGATAAGTAAAGCATTTAAAATAATAATAAAATTAGAATAACTACTTAAATGTATTAAGTTTAAAAATTTATAAAATAAAATAATAATTAATAAGAAAAAATTGTTATTTGAATAAATTTCCCAATAAAATGTTGACTCATAATCGACTATTTTATCTATTCCGTTAGCAATTGCCTCACCTTGATCAAGTACTATATATGAATCAGCATTAAAAATCGGATATATATCTAGTATTAAAATAAACTGAATTATTAATAAAATGGAAATCATAATATATTTTAAAATTCTTTTTTTCTTATCATCCCATTTATTTATTAACTTCCATATAACAATTACAAATAAGAAGATTAATATTGTTACAAACCAAAATATATATGTTGGTCTTTTGGAAAAATTACTAAGAAAAAAACCAACATCCGTATTTAAAAGGGCATTATAAGTAATTATGATAAAAGGTATTATGGTAAGCATAATACCGGTTTTTATAAGGATATTTAAATATTTTGGCATAATATACATCCTTTCAATTTTAATGGTTTAAAATAATAAAAGCATCTGATTTCAATACCAATTGATTTCAGATGCAACCTCAAAAGGAAACCAATTGATTTGCAATAATCAAATGTTATATATTTTCTAATCATCATTATAACATATGGGTATAATTAGTGTCAAACAATATAAAATAAAGTAAAAACGACAAGAAATAATTTCTTGTCATTTTTTTTATTCTAAAGTAAGCACTTCAACTTCTTCAGGAAAATCTAATTCTAAAACATCGCCATCGACACTGATTTCTGATTCATTTTCATCATCAGTCTGTGAAGTATTTTGATCAGTTTCAGTATCATCATCTAATGCGTTTTCATCATTTAAAGTATCTTCATCAGTTTGCTTTTCTAAATCATCATTTTCAAGCTTACCGTTTGTCTCTAGATCATTATCATCGTTATCGTTTTCAAGTTTGCCTTTAGTCTCTACTTCAGTAGCTTCATCTTCATTTTTGTTAGCTTTTTGTTCAGGATTTTCACCAATTTTATCATTATCTTCAGTGTTCATTCCTGCTAAACCAACAGCTACAGGTGAAGCATCTATTGTATTAGTTTCTTTAAGCGTTCCATTAGCGTTAAATTCATAATGATCTTTGGCCTTACTTTTATCGATAGTAAAGTCAACTTTTTGTACTTCATTTGTGAAAATACCGCTTTCGAAATCATTGGTTGCGTGTTTAAGTTTATAATAAATTTCTTGTCTTACTCTAGAACTAAATGGATAACCACGAACTTCTCCAGACATTGCTCTTGAGCACCAATAATTGCCTAAGCAGCCGTTAACGTCAGTATTATAAGCGTTTAGTAACTGTTCTAATTTCCAGCTTGCCCACTGGCTATCTTGAACTAAGGCTATATATAATTTTTGAGTATATTCTTGAATATTGATAATCTTATTAAGATTTTTAAGTTTGCTTTCAGTTTGTTTAAACCTAGCTTTTTTATACTCATCAATATTATTATAAGCACCATCAGAGATTCTCTTAATAGCCATATTATCAGTTTTATAATTATTGATAGTTGCTACACCTTTTTCTGGATGCGCAAGATTGTTATAAACTTGCCCTTCTCCAGCGTGAACATTACTATAATATTCAATGAAACCTTCATCATATCCTTTATAACCTAACATTTCATAAGCTATCCATTTTAAGGCATAAGAGTCAGGTCTTCCATCTGGGTTATTAGGTTGATACCAGTGAACGGTATTAATACCTTCACCACCATAAGAGTTATCGCCTCTTGAACCATATTTGTAAATTCCTGGATAAATCATTATTTGATTATTAATTAAATCATCAATTGAATTTAGTTTTAATTTAGACCATTCTTCAGCAGATCTTTGGTTAAATCCAGTTCTTAAACGAGCACGGAATCTCGCATATGGATCTTCTTTATAAGTTTTACCATCAGGGATAATCTTATCATTAGCATCTTTCGCAAATTTTTCATTTTCATTTGGATAAGTTATTTGAATACCAATTTCCGCTTTTTGTGCTGGTGTTAAGGCTAAGAAAGCCTGCGCTTCAATATAATCCATAACGTAAATAGTATCATATACTTTACTATAATAATCATAGATTTTATCTTTTGAATCTATTCTTTGTGGTGTATAGTTTGAACCAGTTTCTGCCTCGACATTCCAGTTTTTATTATTAATGTCAACATCATTAGCATTTACTTTATAACTGCGGTCAACAGATAAATTCATAACAATGTCATTTTTATTAAATGCTTGCATAAATCCATCATCAGCATAGTCTTCACCACCGGCATCATATCTTCGGCCATAATTCTTTAAGAATAATCTAGCATCGATATTATGAGCAGTTTCGTGCGTAAATGTATGATATGTATATTCTTGAATTTCTTTATTTAATTCACCAACTAAATCAGGGTCAATATTACCATCAAGAAGTCCTTCAGCAGCCCAGTCAATACGGTCACCCCAAGCTACAGCGGCATTACCATCACTTGTCTGCCAGTAACCAGTTACTTCATTATAGTTTTTATGGAATGGTTCGTCAGTTCCTACTTGCTGATAAACCATAGCGCCATTTTCATCATAGGCAAATCTTTTATCGTGATGCCATGTATGAATATTGTTAAATAATGTTTCATCGCCTAAGATTTTATAAGCAGTGTCATAGTAAGTTGCCATTCTCTTAGCGTAACTCATAACTCGTTTTTGGAATAGACTTTGTTGTTTTGGATCATCAGGATTATCGATATAACTTCTCTGCGCACCTATAACAAATTGGACTGGTGTTGAGATAATGTAAGCAGCATTTTTAGGAAGCGTTAAAATAGGAAGCATTCTATCAAAGGAGTTATAACCTTTTATATCCTGATTTATAAAGTGATCCCATAACGTATACTGAACTTTATCAAATGTTTCGCCATTTACTTTAACTGGAATTTCAACTAAATAACCTTTAAATTGTTGTCTTGTCCATTCATCAAGGTTACCATCACCAAATTCAGTTACTAAATATTCAATAAATTTAGCAATTGTATCGAAACCAGTATAACCACCTAAAAGGTTTTTATATGTTGAACCAGTAGTAGAAGTTTTAAAGTTATCACCATTTGCGAGATACAAATCAGTTACTTTTTCAGGTGTGAGTGATTTGTCAAAACCTTGCATATTAAATAATACAAAGTCATATAGTTTCATTCCATCTATTTCTAAGTCATAGAAACGTCTTAAATAATTATACATATATAAAACTTTTTCGATTTTATTATCTTTTTTAACTGCGCGCTCAATATAACTATTAATATTTTCGTTATTTGTTGTATTTGTATAATTACTGTTAGATAGGAATTTTAAGACAAATTCTCTTAATTCTTTACTAGTAACATCATTATAGAAATCTCTATAAATACGGCTATCCTCAGTACTAGTTAAGACATCTAAACTAGCTGTATAATTTAAGCCTTTTAAGTAATTTGTTAAATCATTAACGACTTGTGAATCAGCATCAATTACATAGTGATTATAAGTGTAATCGATTTTTAAGCTTGGAATACGATAACTTGCTATCATATCATAGTTATTATCATAAGTAACTTTATATTCCTGATGCTCACCAGTTTTATAAACAATTTTTATCTTATTTATTTTTTTGATATCATCAGTAGTTAAATATGTTACTAGATTTCCATTAGCATCAACTGGTAATATATGACTAATTTCTTTATTTTTTAAATTATTATCAGTAATACCTATAGCACTTTCGATTATCTTATCACTATCATAGAAAGGCATTAATTTTGTTAAATTACTGTATAAAGTTTCATTAGCTTCATCATATTTTTCATTGTTATCACCATTAACGCTAGATATTTTTTCAATCTGGAATGATGGTAGATTTTTATATGATATATCTTTTAAATTCCAAATTTTTTCATTAAATTCAAGTGTATCTTTAAATAATTTTGTATTAACTTTATCTTCAGTAATCTTACTAACGCCAGTTAAGCCTAAATCTTCATCGGTTTCTAGTCCTAAATAATAGTTGTTTTCACTTACTTTAGCACCGCCATACATTTTATGCCTAATGCTTCCAGTATTTAAACTAATATTGTTTTTAAATGTACTAGAGCCGCCATTACATACTAAGCCGCAAACTAAGCCATCGCCGACAGCATAATCAATATTAACGCTAGTAAAGTTGTTTTCGAATGTACTAGAGCCGCCAACATTTCCAACTAAGCCAGCTCTAAAGTTCCATCCACCTTTGATAAAGCCTTTAGCATAACTATTTTTAATCGTAACATCACTACCTGAACCAACTAAACCGCCAACTTGTTGCAAGCTTGTAGCCCAACCACCAATTGAACGAATAGTAAAGTTTATTGAACGACAATTTTCAATAGTTACCTTACTTGCACTTCCAACAATTGAACCAACTGGCCCGTTATCACCGGCTCTATTAAAGTTATCTATTAAAATATTTTCAAATGTTGCATTTGTGGCTGTATTTGCAATAGCACCATTAGCTCGATTATCGGGAAGCGTAATATTTTCAAGGCTTAAGTTTTTAACGGTTCCTTCATTATTTATTGTTTTGAATAATGGTTTCTTTAAATTTTTGATTTTATATCCATTACCATTTAAAATGCCACTATATGTTTCAATATAATAATCCTCTTCGGTACTTACATCGCTAGCATCGTAATTTTGCATTAAAGTTACATTTTCATTTTTTTCAAGTTTTTCTAATAAAGATTTAAATGCTAAATCAGGATGAGTTTCATTTTTAGCCTCATTACCATCAATAGAACCATAGACTATTTTTATATTTTCTTTTGAATTTTCTTTAATTACATATTCATAGTCTAAAATTAATACTAGCTGATTATTTTCTTTTTTAATTTCTTTAATTTTAGCGTATATTGATGGCATATTTTCAAGCTTTATTTCAGCAAAATATGCATTTTTATTTTTTTCTAAATCGGCGATATCAACATTTTCTTTTAAGTTAATTTCTTCTTCGCCGCCAGATTTTTCTTTCTTATATAAACTAACATCTAAAATTTCTTTAAGTTCGATATTATTAGTTTCTAATGAAATTATCTCATCCAATAGTTTCTTATTTTCATAATAATTTTCACTATTTTTAGCTGTATCAGTATCACGATCATAATCAGCGACAATTTCGACATAATATCTTAAATCATCTTTTTTATCAAATTCTATTTCCTTACTATAATCGTCATTATAAAGGGTCTTTCCGCTTTCGTCGGTAACTTTTATTTTAGCTTTACCAACTATAGCGCCATCAGTATCTTTTAGATTAGTAGTTACGGTTATTTTGTTACCCACGTTATATTTATAGTCAACTATTTTTGGAATATCTTTTAAAATTTCTGGTTTAATTGTATAAGCCTTTTCTAATGTTATTTTTTTACCATTATTTAGAATAATATCGGTAATATCAACTGTTTTTTCGCCAAAGGTCTTATAACCATCTAAAACGATTTCATAACCATCATTTAATTTAGTTAAATTATATTCCACGCCTTTAATAATTACTTTTTCTGGAGTAACGCCTAATTTTTCAAGATCACCTGTAATATTAAAGTTTAATTTGATTTTTTCATTCTTTTGGAAGTAATTATTGTTATTTTCGCTTACCGCTTTTCCATCAGTTACTTTAATATCGTTATAAGTGTCTTTACTAAATAAGCCATATTTTACGCTATTAATTACTGCATCTTTATATTCGTTTTCATCTTTATCATCTTCATTTAAAGCATCAGTATCAAGATCGTAACTAGCTTTAAATATTAAATCAAGATTTTGATCTTTTTGAACATCGTTAAATGTTACTGTATTTTGGCCTTCTTTAATTTTTTCTTTAGCGCCATTTAATTCAACTATTCCATCATAGAAACCATCTTGATCGTCTTTTGCTTTTTCATCGATTTTAACATCGAATTTAAAAGTGACAGTACCATTTGTATAGTCTTCTTTAACAATTTCTAAGTTTTCAATTTTTGGTATATCTCTTAAGACTTCTATATAAATACTTTGAGCTGGTACTGAATAATAATTGGTTTGTTTATCATAATAAGTATTTAATTCTAGTTGAACCTTATCAGCTGTGAATTTTATAACGCCAGCTTCATCAGGGGCAATAACACCAATTTTTGATGTGAAACCACTTACTTGATTGGCTACATAATTAACACCATTTACAGTTACTCCTGATAATCTTGTATAGTTTTTATTATTAACTGGTGTTTTGATACTTGGACCAACATATACATCATAATTTAATTCAAAATTTCTAGTACCCTTAGTTACATATAAGGATTTTTTATTAGGAACAATAGATTTAATGTATATATCATTATTTTGAATGAAAATTTCGTTTTCGCCAATATTCTGATTATTATATTTATATTTTTCACTTAAATCGTAATCGGCAACAAATTTTACTTTATATTTACCATCGGTATTTTTACCATATGTTAAAGTTACCGTACGGTTATAAAAAATTTCTTCCATTGTAAATGATTTACCATCAATAATTCTATTAGAAGAATCTACTAACAATGCTGTTAAACCTTTTAATGCTAAATTGGTATCATTAACATCAAAGGAAGCGGTAATCGTTTTATCGGCACTATTATTAGTAAGATTAATATTACTAACACTTGGAGCTTTCTTTAAAACTGTATATGTTAATGTATTTACTTTGTAATCGGTATTATTAGTATAAGTTTTAGCTGTATCTAACTGAACACTATTTAATGTTACTGTATGTTTACCAATTGCCATATCGGCATCATTTAGAATTATCTCATAATTACTATCACTAATATTATTAACGTTGTAATTAGATGTTTTACTGTTATCTTTAGTTAGATTAGCTGTTTTAACTAAAGCGTTTCTAGTGTTTGAACTATTAAAGGTAATTACTGGTTTTTCAGTTGTTTGAAGGGCATCAGTAATAGATGCTTCAGTTAATTCAAAGTTATAGTCGCCACCTATCATAAATGATTGGCTAGACATTTCTTGATTATTAACTTCATTTTTATTATTTGTTTCATCATCTAAGTCATAACTTCCAACTACTTTAACACTATACTCTTCATCTTCGTTAAAGTTATAGTTAATAATTCCACTATTTTCAATTGTATCATTTTTGACACTTCGATTATCTTTGTCATAAATTGTAATTGTTCCATTTTTAAAAGCTTCATCATTGTCGGTAAGCTCATAACTTAATGATTTATTATCATCATTAAGATTAAGTTTATTGACATAAGGTTTATCTTTTAAAACATAAGTTTCAATTACTAATGGGGCTTTAACTTCAATATCGTTTGTTAAAATTACTTTTTCGATATTATAAGTTTGCGTTCCAGCGACATCTAAAGTATCGATATTGATGTAATAATTATTTTCACTAATTCCAGCTGGCACTTCTGTACCATCTTTCATTACAAATGATTTGATATTAACAGAACCATCAGTTGGCGTAATACGAGCATTCATATAAACAGGCACGCTTACATTTTTATTAACATATAAATCATCTGATATTAATGAAAGAGCTGCTGTATAAAATTTAATTTCGTGATTGTCAATTAATTTAAAATCTTTATGTTCATTTTTAGTATTGTCATAAGAATTTAAATTATAATTTACTTTAACATCTAAATAGTAAGTTTTACTTTTATCAAGATTTGGTATTAGATTTTCTAAAGTAAATTTATTATCGCCCTTTTTAATGGCTATATCAGTTTTTATTTCGTTACCTTCAGCATCATTTATTACAATATATCCTGGTTTATCAGTATCTAAAGCATTATCTTCATCTTTTAAATTAAAGGTAAGTTCAGGGCTACTTTTACTTTCATCGATATTAAAATTAATGATTTCTGGTTTATCTTTTAGAACATCGACCATAAAGCTTAATTCTTTACTGATTTCATCATCACCAAGTAAAAGCTTTTCAATCGTATATGACTTTTTACCAGCTTCTAGAGGAGCGGTAATATTAACGCTATATGTTCCATCTTGATCATAGTTTGGTACATATTTGTTTCCATTTATTGTAACTTCAGTAATAATATCGTCATTATTTTCGGGAACAGTTTCAGCTTTAAATTTTAAAGTTACATTTGCGCCTTTACCAGCATCGTAAATATCGTCACCAGCATTAGTTAAAACAACATCATAAATGGTAAGTTCGTGGAAATATAATGTTCCATTAAAATCATTTTTACCATTATCAATATCACTATCTAAATCATATTCTCCAGTTATTTTAACGTCGTATTTAGCGCCTTTATCGAGATTTATATCATTAAATACATAATTAGTTTTATGTAATTCTAATGTCTTTTCTAAAACTGGTTTACTTTCATCTTTTTTAGTAATAATGATTTTAGCATTTTTCATAGCTAAATCTTTATCATTTAAGGTAAATGTAATTCTATTAGCTTTATCGTGATATACGAAATCACTAATCGTTGGTGTTTCTCTAAGAACGTCATAAATTATATCATAATTACATATTATTTCTCTTCCATCATCTAAAGTAACTGAAGTGATTTTATGAATTTGTTCACCGTGACTATTTGCGCCATCGATATTGATAGCGTAGTGGTCACCTTTTCTTATAACATTTTTCGTTTCACCATCAATTACAATACTAGTAATTGGTTTATTTAAATTATTAGGTTTAATATCTAAATCAAAATCAAATTCAAATGGCTCATTTTGCTCAGGAAAGAGATTTGTTAAATCTGTTATTGGATTAATTGTAACTTTCGCATTTGTAAATGTATTAAAGTAAAATTCGTGATTTTTATAGTAGTTACTTGTATTATCTAGCTTATTAGTATCTAAATCATAACTACCTGTGATTAAGACTGTATAATTTTCACCTAAATCTAAATCAAGATTAATAGTTACATTTTTAGATTTAATATTTAATTCTTGATCATAAATGATTTCCGCTTCTATGTCATCTACATCATCATTATCTTCTGAATTAAAGTCAGATGAACTAACAATACCTTTAGCAATTTTAATATGGGCATTTTTTAAGGTATTATCATTATCTAAAAATTCAAAACTAATACTCTTAGTATCATTGTTAAAATTAGTAACTGCTGGTCTATCTTTTAAAACATCAACAGTAAATGAAATATCTTTTACATTTATTTCATTACCATTAGTTAAAATAACTTTAGTAATAGTATATGTATAAATGCCATCATTATCTGGCGCTTTTACGGAAGCAATATAATTATTTCCAGAAATACTTACTTTATATTTTTTACCATTAATATAAACTTCTTTAATTTTGACATCATTTGGATTAATTTTGGCGCTAAAAGCTAAATTTATAACACTTCCCTTTTCTGGATAGTAATTAAATTTACTTTCATTTAATTCCGCATTATATTTTTTGTTAGGTGTTTTATTGTCACCTGCAGTTGATGGAGTATTTGGTGTTTTACTTGGTGTTTTATTTGGAGTTGTACTAGGCGTTAGCTCAACGATATGTTTACTTTTTTTAGTATTTTTAGTAGCTAAAGCGGTATCACCAATTGTAATTACACCATCATTATTGATATCATAAGCAGGAGCAATATCTTCATCTTCTTTTTCGTTAGTTATTCCGATTAAATATTCATTTATTTTTCTCGCATCATTATAATCAGTTTTACCATCGTTATCAACATCACCTTTATGTGAATTAATATAAGTAAAAGCAAATAAAATACCAAATAGAATTACCATTGTTGCTACAATACCTAAAGTTATTGGTTTTCTATTTTCTCTAATTACTATATATTTTCTTGAATATTTACTGTTTATATAAATAATTACGATTAAAAATAGGCAAAGCAAAACAGAACCAACAGCAATCATTGGTTTAGTAGTAGTGACTTTTTTAGTGTTTTCTGCTTTTGTTTCTTCTTTTTTTGAATAACTACTAACATCTTTACCTTTATTAACAATTAAAGTTTTGCTTGATGAAGAAAACTCAATATCTTCTGTTCCATCAGATGCTATTGGATCTTTTAAAGATATTTTAGTCTCACCAGCACGAGGATTTTCTTTAACAAATAAAGTTAAAGCAAGTAAATGTTTTTTAGTATCGCCTGTTTTATTTAACAAAGCAAACTCGTTATTTTTTTTGTTATAACTAATATCTGACCACTCATCTTGTTCTTCAAAATTATAAGGTTCAAGAACTTCAAAAACGTTTTCATCAAAACTAAGACCAGCAGTAAAAGCGTATAGAGGTTTATCGTAATCTAAATCTACGGTAACCACAACAGAATCACCGGCCTCAAGTTCAGTTTTATCGACATTTATTTTCGCTTTTTCACTAGCATTTACGCTAAGGGGCATAAAAATAGCTAGAAGAAAAAGTACGGTAAAATATTTTAAATGTTTATATATCATATTTTTTTGCTCCCTTCTTTTCAAAGTATGTATTATTCTAATATATTATCTCAAAAAATTCAATATTTTTCTACATTTTTCTATAATTTTCCACATTTTTTTGAATCTTTTTTATATTTTATTTATAAATAGTAATTTTATCAATAAAATATGACTAAAATTATGTCATTTTTTACGAAAAAACTAAGATATTTTCTATCTTAGCCTTTATTATTTAATTATTTTCATTGTTATTAATTCCATAAAATAAAAGAAAACTCCATCTTATGATGAAGTTATTCTACATTTTCGACCGGGATCATTTATTACTCGCTAGCCACCCGGAAGCGAGAAACATTGTCGACCGGGATTATTTATTACTCGCTAGCCACCCGGAAGCGAGAAACATTTTCGCACTTTTTCAAGTGCAATATAAGTATACTATACTTTTATGAAAATGTCAAATAGTATACATTAATAGTATATGCTTTTTATACTATCTATACTATAAAATTAAATAATTTTTCTATTTTGTAATTAGTTTATCGCTTAGTTTTTAATATTTAATTATTTTCTTTAACAACTGCTTGTGCAGCAGCTAATCTAGCAAGTGGTACACGATATGGTGAACAAGATACATAAGTAAGTCCTAATTTATGACAGAACTCAACACTACTTGCTTCTCCACCGTGTTCTCCGCATATTCCAAGTTTAATATCTGGTCTTGTTTTTCTTCCTTTTTCGACAGCAATTCTCATAAGTTCTCCAACACCAGTTTGGTCAATTTTAGCAAATGGATCTGATTCAAAAATGTTATTTTTATAATAATCTGCTAAGAATTTACCAGCATCATCACGACTAAATCCATATGTCATTTGTGTTAAGTCATTAGTACCAAATGAGAAGAATTCAGCCTCTTCGGCTATTTGATCAGCAGTAATAGCTGCTCTTGGAATTTCAATCATTGTTCCCACTTTATATGTTAAATCAGCTTTATTATCAGCAATTATCTGATCAGCAGTTTCTGTAACAACTTTTTTAACAAATTTAAGTTCATTAACATCCCCTACTAATGGAATCATAATTTCTGGAACAACATTTAATCCTTCTTTATTAACATTTATAGCTGCCTCAATAACCGCTCTTGTCTGCATTTTAGCAATTTCTGGATAAGTAACAGCTAAACGGCAACCACGATGTCCCATCATTGGATTAAATTCTTTTAATGAATTAACTCTTGCTTTTAATGCTTCAAAAGTCATACCTAATTCTTCAGCAAGTGGCTTAATTTCTTCATCAGTATGTGGCAAAAATTCGTGTAGTGGTGGATCTAAGAAACGGATATTAACGCCATAACCTTCCATAGCCTTAAATAATTCTTCAAAATCACCACGTTGATAAGGTAAGATTTTTTCTAAAGCTTTTTCTCTTTGTTCTAGAGTTTCAGCTGTAATCATTTGACGGAAAGCAAATATTCTATCTTCTTCAAAGAACATATGCTCAGTTCTACATAAACCGATACCTTCAGCGCCAAATTTTCTAGCTTGTTTTGCATCTCTTGGATTATCAGCATTAGTTCTTACTTTAAGTTTTCTAATGCTATCAGCCCAGTTCATAAATGTTTCAAAATTACCGCTAATTTCAGGATCTACAGTTTTTATCTGTTCACCATATACATTACCAGTTGAGCCATCTAAACTCATATAATCACCTTCGTGATATACTTTACCATCCTTTGTAGTAACTGTTTTGGCATCTTCATCGATAGTAAGTTCACCACAACCACTAACGCAACAAGTTCCCATACCACGAGCAACAACGGCAGCGTGTGAAGTCATACCACCACGAATAGTAAGTACTCCGTGAGCTACATTCATTCCTTCGATATCTTCTGGAGAAGTTTCTAAACGAACTAATAATAAGTCTTTTTCACCATCTTCAGCAGCTTTTAAAATATCTTCAGCCGTAAAATAAATTTTACCAGTAGCAGCTCCTGGAGAAGCAGCTAATCCAGTAGCAATTACGGTTGCATTATTTAAACTTTCAGCATCAAAGTTTGGATGTAATAATTGATCTAATTGTTTAGGTTCAACTTTTAAAATAGCTTCTTCTTTTGTAATCATTCCTTCATTAACCATATCAACGGCAATTTTTAAAGCCGCAGCAGCTGTTCTTTTACCGTTACGGGTTTGAAGCATAAATAATTTACCATCTTCAATTGTAAATTCCATATCTTGCATATCTTTATAATGCTCTTCTAGAATTTTATTGATTTTTACAAATTCTTCATAACATTCTGGCATTACTTCTTTTAAAGTTTCGATAGACTGTGGTGTACGAATACCAGCAACAACGTCTTCACCTTGAGCGTTCATTAAATATTCGCCATATAATTTCTTTTCTCCAGTTGCTGGATTACGAGTAAAGGCAACACCTGTACCAGAAGTTTCTCCTCTATTACCGTATACCATTTCTTGAACATTTACCGCTGTTCCCCAGCTGCTAGGAATATCATTTAATCTACGATATGTAATCGCTCTATCATTATTCCAACTTCTAAATACCGCTTTTACAGCTTCTAAAAGTTGTTCTTTAGGGTCTTGTGGGAAGTCTACCCCTGCGTGTTTTAAATATTCACCCTTATAAATTTCAACTACTTCCATTAAATCTTCAGCCGTAAGTTCAGTATCAAATTCTACTTTCTTTTCTTCTTTTATTTTATCAAATAATCTTTCAAATGAACTTTTAGGAAAGCCCATTACGACATCAGCAAACATTTGAATAAACCTGCGATAACTATCATATACAAATCTAGGATTGCCAGTTACTTCAGCAAAACCTTTAGAAACTTCATCATTTAAACCTAAATTTAATACAGTATCCATCATTCCAGGCATTGAAGCTCTAGATCCACTTCTAACGCTGACTAATAATGGATTTTTAGCATCACCCATTTTTTTACCAGTGATGTCTTCTAATGAAGCAAGTTTTTCAAAAATTTCCTTTTCAATTTCTTCACTTATAACTTTTCCATCTTCATAATATTGGTTACAAGCCTCAGTTGTAACAGTGAAACCTCTAGGCACTGGAAGACCAATATTTGTCATTTCGGCTAAATTGGCACCTTTTCCACCAAGCAAGTTTCTCATATCTTTGTTTCCTTCACTAAACAAATACACATATTTTGCCATTTTATCCCTCCTATCTTGGCCATACACATTATAACAAAATCATATGTTTCTTTCAAGAAAATATCATAAATTGTTAAAGAAAAAAAGTTAGAAAACTAACTTTTATCTAACAAAACTGAAAATAAATAACATAACAGCTGTATAAACATATTTTAATTTATATCTAAATTTAAGTCCTAATTCTTCAGTAGCCACAATTTTATCAATCGTACTTACAATCCAACTTTCAGCATATTTAGGTACTGATAAATTAATTGGAAACATATGACTACGAATCATATCTTCTTCTTTTCTGCTTAATGAAAAGTTTTGCTTAGCTGTTTCAAGAGCAATTTTAGGATGAACAAATGTTGAAATAAATTTATCTTTACTAGTTCTATCTTCAGGACTGATAAAGAAATCATGAAGTAAACCACCACGGGCAGTTTCTCTATAATCTAAATGTAACATTTTAGCTACCTTATAAGAATAATAGGCAACCTTTAAAGAGTGGTCATATCTACTAATTCCGTGATGTTCAATATCCTGTATTTTATTAAACTCTTCGTTATTTAATATATCTCTAACAATCCCCTGAAACTCTAAGTTTTGTTTAACACTCATTATTTAACTCACCTCAAGTACTTTGTCATTATATCATATATATAGAAAAATTTCAAATTCTCTATTCTTCAGTATTTTCTTCCGTATTTTCTGGCTCACTACCTTCAATTGTAAGCGTTTCACCCTTTGGCTGAATTTGAATATATGTATTACCATCATTTACTTTTATTTCTTTTCCATCTTTATAACGGTATACCGTTTGACTTTCACGGCTTTCTTTTTCCCAAGTTATAGGAACGGCATAACCATCAGTAATAAAATATCCATCTCCTGAGCCGATATTTTCTAAAGTTTGGCGTCCATATGAATCATATGCATAATTAGAAATTGGTGTAACAATTATATTTTTAACGGTATATTGCTTTCCGGTTTTATCATCGACGTGAGCCTGCCCTGACATACTACGTTTATATACTTTATTTTGCTCATCATATTCATAAGTAGTATCCGTATAGTATGAATATCTAATATAGACTTTATCGGCTTTTTGGGCCCCCTCTTTTTTACTTATATCGATTTCATCCACACTATAGTTTAGCAATAAATCTTTATTTGTATTACGATCATAGCCTTCTTCTTTGGCATATTTTTTTATTTTTTCCATACTCGTAAACACGGTATGTTCAGTAGCCTTATTTAAATTTGTATCGCGCCAAAATACGCTTGATACTGTAAGCCCATTGATGTTATCAACGCCAAGTGAAGTAATATCGGCTTTAGCTTCTTCACTCCAACCATAGTGGACAAAAATAGCATCATTTTCTAAGGCATAATCTAAATAATATGGTCTAGCGCTACGAACTGAACCAATTTTAGAGGTGTCTTGATCTTTAAATATCGCCATAAGTCTAGTAATTCCACCTTCGGCAATTATCTCATATGTAAGGTAAGCATCTTGAAGTCCAGAATGTGGCCAAGCTTGATGGTTATTATTAATCATAACGGCAATTGGCCTTGATTTAGAATTCTCATCGACAATTTTTAATTTTTTAACAATTTTTTCTTCAACTTTCTTTTTTACTTCTTTATTTCCAAGCGCAAAATATGCTCCCGCGCCTATTAAGACAACTAAAACTAAAAATATTAAAAATATCTTTTCTTTTTTCTTTCCTTTTGCTTTATGTTTTGCCATAAATATCGCCTCCTATTTTAATTATATCAAAGAAAAAAAATTTCCGCAGTTAAAAAGACATATAAATACTTTTTTCATTGTAAATATATGTCTAATATAACTTAATTAGTCTTAATTTGTAACTATCCAAGCGTTAGGAATAGCCCTAGTTTTATTTTGACCGCTACCGTTAATTGGCTTATTAACTAGTTCATTATTAATTACCAGTCCGCAAGATGTTCCACCATCTAAATTAGCCGCGTTATAAGCTCCATAGCGAAGTAAAATTTCGGTTAAATCAACCATATCAGCCCCAGAGATACCGTGGGCATAATCACGGCCATCCATTACTAAAAATAAAACTATTCCATCTTTTCGCTGTCCGATAGCACTTCTTGGCGCTGTTCCCCAACCACCATTTCCTTTAACGAATGATGGTTTACCATTAACAATTAAGAATGGGCCAAAATCCATTGCATCTCTAATACCTTGTTTAAGGGCTTCCTCGGCATTCATTCGCGCTAAAATTAACTTATTTTCACTATTAAAACCAATTATGCCACCATTAGTTCCAAGACGAGGCTGATTACTAACAAGTTTACCTTCCGAAATAACTACTCCGTGTGGTACGCCTCCATTACTATTATAACCAGGATCAACAAAACCACTTGCATTCATTGCTACTAAAGCATTATAATTTTTAGCCATTGTTACAAGCATTTGACCACTTTTACCTAAATTTTTAGAAACGGCCATCTTAACTTTTGAAGGTTCATATATAGCAATCAAATAACCGCGAAGGCCATCACCAGATATATCGATTCGTTTATATATATTATTGCCTTCATCTTTAGTTAATATTTCTTTTTCATATTTATTTAAAAACATTGTTGTTGATTTATAATCGTTAAAAATTATTTGCGTGGCATCAGTATTTTCGCCACTTTCCTTAACATAATTTTGTTTTAATACTTCATCAATTGTTTTATCATCATAGAAAATAGTCGCTAGATATTGATGAGTCATTGTCGTCATTGCGGTAGTAATTAGCCATTCTCTAAAACCTTTATAAGGACCATATAGTAAAAAGACAAATGAAAAAGCACCAATAATTATAATACTGATAATTATGATAATGAATATTTTTAATTTTTTATGTTTTGGTTTTGTTACCTCAGGCACTTTTTCTATTTCATTCACTCTTTACATCCTCTTTTCCGAAATATTCTTTATCATTATCATAATCAATATAATCATCATAAATGGCAAATTTACCTTTTTCTAATTTAGGTTGTCCATTATTTTCAGCCCATTCATTGTATTCATCAACACTTTTATTATATGAGATAATATCGGTTATAAAATAGTTCATTGCGGCTTCATAAGTAGATTTAAATACTGTACATTTACTATTAACATTAGGATCTGCAAATTTTAAGGTACAATCGGCTTTTAAAACTTTACTAGCTGTTTCAACTTTTTGAATATCTGAAGCGTGATTTGTAATTAAATCGTTCCAAAAACCGATATTACTAGCATATTCTTCTAAATATGTATTGGCACGTAATTCATAGAAATAATCGCGGTTTTTCGCAAAATCTAATACAGTTGCACTAAATTTATCATAATTTTCAGTTATTTCTTTCATTTTTTCTTTAGTGACCGTTGTATCTTTAGTAAAATTAATAATAAAGGTGCATAAGCCATATAAACTAACGGTTACTAAAAATAATATAATGATTAATATAATAATTTTTTTCTTCATAAACTAGCTCCTATACTACCCTTTATAAGAATATCAAAAAAATAAAAAAATGTAAATATCTGTCTAAAATTTACATTTTTTTCTAATTAAATTTTATGGTTTTTAAAACGGTTTTTCTTTTTAAAAGGTTTATAATAATTAATATTTAAATCTTCTTCTTTAATCTCATCACCCCTAAATGGTAGTTCAATGCTGGTTCTAAATTCAGGATGCACGGCATTACCATAAATTAATAAATTACAAAAATCAGCTTTAGCTATTTTGCCATTATCATCAAAGTGCAGTATCACTTCAGTAGCGCCAGGCTTTTTTAAACCTAGATGAACATTTTTAGAAAGAGTTGGTACACTTACATCTAGCTTATTAGCTTGAAAATTATAACCAAATCTATGACTATGGCCGCTTAAAATTAAGTGATTAAAAATTTCTTTATATTCCTGACCTTCAATTGCGTGTTTTAAAAATAATTGGTCATTTAAAATATTGATAATTCCAATGCCATAACCAACAGGAACTAAATCTGGTCTTTCATTCATAACCACTCTAGCAATATCTAGACTATTCATATTTTTAACATTAAATTCGTGATTACCAAAAGTGATTAAATTAACGATATTTTTATCATATGGATGATTTTCAATTAAACTGATAATTTGTTCTTCAGGATCAGTTATACTTTGTGAATGACGATCGGCAATTCCATCAATAATATCACCACTATCAAAAATTAAATGAATATCATTATTTTTACAGTATTCGTAAAGAACATTTTTATAAATCATCGATGAACGCTTATGTCCGTGGTGCATATCAGCTTCGGCAATAAATTTTATGGTATCTTTATTTTCACTTAATTTAATGTTAGCTGTGCGGTAAAGGTTTTTAGCATAATTATTAGCTAATTTATATTCAATTTCACCAGTATCATAAAACGTCTGATTAAATTTATAACCTCGATTACTTACGCGCATAATACGTTTATGAGCTTCGATTTGTGATTTTTTTAGTTCTCTTGCTATTTGTCTTAAAAATTTTTTTTCTTTTACAACTTCTATTAATCTTTGATTAGCTTCATTCATTTTATCACCCCTTTTTATGATAAAATCCCTTAATTGGCGCTTATTATAACAAATTTTTATAAATCTTTCAAATTGATAAGTAATTCTTTAGCAACGTTAGTTGGAAGAATAGTTTCTAACTCTTCAAGGCTTTGATTTTTAATGTTGGTAAGACTTTTATATTTTTTTAGTAATTCTTTTTTTCGTTTTTCACCAATTCCAGGAATGGTATCTAAAATACTAGAATAAGCGCCTTTACTTCGTATTTGTTTATGATAATTTATAGTAAAGTTATGAACTTCATCCTGCATTCTTTCTAAATAATGAAATAATTCGCTTCTTTTTTCAATATTAATTTCTTCGTTTATAGTAAGTAAAGAGTTAGTACTATGCTTATCATCTTTTTTTAGTGAAACTACTTTAATATTCATATTGAAATCATCTATTACTTCTTTAGCTACGTGAAGCTGGCCTAAACCACCATCGACAATAATTAAATCAGGCCTTGGTAAATTATCTTTTAATACTCGAAAATAACGACGATAAATTACTTCTCTCATCGTACCATAATCATCATTTTTATCATTTGATATTTTATATTTACGGTATTCATTCTTAGCGGGTTTTCCATCGATAAAAACCACCATTCCTGAGACGTTGTATGTTCCAAACAAGTGAGCATTATCAAATATTTCAATGCGTTCAAGTTTGTCCATTTTTAAAATTTTTCGAAGGTCATCATTAGCTTTTGTTATTTTTTCTTCATCTTTAAGAAGAAGTGTTATTTTTTCTTCAAGTTCTCTTTTGGCATTATCACTAGCCATTGTTATCAATTTCTTTTTTGTTCCTTTTTCTGGTTTTTTGACTTTTGTATTTAAATAACTTTCTAATAATTTACTATCGACTAAATTAGGTACTAGAACTTCTTTAGGAATAAGGGCTTTTTCGTAAAATTTAGCGATATACCTCGTAAGCTCTTCTTCTTTCCCATCGATTAATGGAATTATCGTATGATGGTGTCCCTGAATCTTCGAAGCTCTTATGAAAAACACAAAGATACTTAAATAATTATTGTCGGTATAATAACCAAAAATATCTCTATCTAAATCATCATTAATTTCAACTTTTTGTTTAACTAAAGTAATATTTATATAATCAAGTAATTCTTTTAACTCTAAAGCTTTTTCATACTGCATATCTTTACTATACATTTCGATTTCTTCTTTTATTTTATTTGTAACTAAAGTATGATCGCCTTTTAAAAATCTAATAATATCGTGAACCATATTATCGATTTTTGCTTGTTCAACTTTATGGGTACAATAGCCTAAACACTGACCGATATGATAATAAAGACAAGGTCTTTTATTATATGTCGTGCATTTTCTTAAAGGATATACTCGGTTCAATAAATTTACGGTTTTTCTGGCGGCTACAACATTTGGATATGGTCCAAATAAACGTGATTTATTTTTCTTTTTATTAAGGCTTCTAACTACTGATAATCTAGGCACTTTATCATTAGTTAGTTCAATATAAGGATAGGTTTTATCATCTCTAAGAAGTATATTGTATTTTGGATCGTGTTTTTTAATTAAATTAAGTTCTAGAATTAAAGATTCTGTTTCACTTGAAACAACAATATATTCAAAGTCTCTTATTTCACTTACTAATTTAGCTGTCTTACCAGTATGTGATGAGTGAAAATAGGAATTAAGTCTGTTTTTTAAATCTTTGGCCTTACCGACATATATAATTGTTCCTACTTCATTTTTCATTAAATAACATCCTGGTTTATGGGGCACTAGATTTAATTTTTCTTGTAACATTTCACTCACCTCTCTTTGTATGTATTATAATTTAAATGCGTATTTTTATCAAGTTTTATGATAGCAATTATATTAGAAATAATCATTATTACCTGAGTTATAATGCCACTATAAGAAAATATATAAATATTGTATATAAGCCAGGTTAAACTAGTTAAAAACATTCCATATCTTAAATATTTAGGGTTATTATAATTTATTATTAAGGTATATATAATAGTTGCAAGAACGGGAAAAATAGTAAAAATTGATGAATATGTAAAAATACCTATTATTACATAAATAATTATAAAAATAATTGTCCATATTTTACTTTTAATTTTATAAAAAAGTAAATTTCTTATCATAGAAATAATGCTGGTTAGAAAACCAGAAAGTCCTCCTAACAAATAATAATGAAACGATTTAAAGAAAAATGAAATTGTTTGAAGCATTAAAATATGTTTTGCAGTTTTGCCAAAGTTACTTATCATTAAAAATAAAGCATAAATAAAACCAATTATTTGAGCCACATTAATCACCTATTTTATTTGATTAAACTTTTTAAAAATGGTTCCTGATAAATATTATCAAAATTTATTTATGTTTGTTATATTAAAAAAATAATGCATATTTATTATTTATACATTATTTTTTATTGATTTAATATAATTTATTCTACATAAGAGACAAGGTAGGACATCGTTATTTGAAGCGGTATAATCGGTTCCCCCAACGCGACCACTAGAGGTAACACGTAACATCGCATACGTTGGAGTCAACGTAAAATAGGCCAAATCTGAATGAATCAGATATGTTGTACTTTTACATATACTATTGTTACTATTTACTAATATGCCGAAATTCTTTGCAAATGCAAAAAAATTCGGCATACTATACATCTATATTATATTTGTAATTTTTAATATTATTCATTCAATTTAAATTTTTTCTTTGAAAATCTTGTATGACTTTCCTATTAAATTAAAAAGATTCGTTTGAATCTTTTTTGTTAACATACAAGTTTTTATACTATTTTTAATGAAATAATTAGTAATTTTCATAAAAATTGATAATCACAAATCTTCTTTATAGCCTTGTGTTATAAGGCATTTTAAATGTCTTCATATGTTTTGACATATACTTGTTTCTCCCCCAAAGGTTTTTACAAGTGATTTCAGGCATTTTGAGATAATTTTACATTTTTGTGTAAAAAAATAAGGCAAAATACCTTATTTTATTTATTATTATATTTAGTTAAAAACTCTTTTTTATAATCTAAAAACTGATTTTTTTTAATTGATTTTCTAATATTTTCAGTAAGTTTAATTAAAAATCTAATATTATGAATTGAAAGTAATCTGCCACCTAAAGCTTCTTTTGAAACAAATAAATGCCTAATATAAGCTTTTGAATAATGTTTACAAGTATAACAGTCACAATGATTATCAATTGGTTCAAAATCTTCTTTATATTTTAAATTCTTTAAATTAATTTTGCCATTAGGGGTAAATGCATTACCGTGCCTTGCTAGTCTTGTTGGAAGTACACAGTCAAACATATCAATACCACGTTCTATTCCCTCAAATATATCGGCAGGTTCTCCAACTCCCATTAAATATCTTGGTTTATCCTCTGGTAAATATTTAATAGCATCATCAACCATTTTATACATAGTTTTTTTATCTTCACCAACACTAGTACCACCAATTGAATAACCATCAAAACCTATTTTAACGGTTTCTTTAGCACTATAGTTACGTAAATCTTCATATTCACCGCCCTGAACAATACCGAATAATGACTGATTTTCATTTTTATGAACATTTTTACCACGTATAGCCCATCTTAAAGTACGTTCAGTACTATTTTTAGCATATTCATAATCAGCGGGATATGGAATACATTCATCAAAACTCATCGCTATATCACTATCTAATTTATTTTGAATTTGTATTGATAACTCGGGAGTTAAAAATAATTTTTTACCATCGATATGACTTTTAAAATAAACGCCTTCCTCAGTTATATCTTTTTTATTAGCTAAAGAAAACACTTGAAAGCCACCACTATCAGTAAGAATTGGTCCATCGTAATTCATAAATTTATGAAGACCTCCAGCTTTAGCCACAACATCTTCGCCTGGTCTTAACCATAAATGATAAGTATTAGATAAAATAATGGCTGAGCCGACATCTTTTAATTCTTCTGGAGTTAGTGTCTTAACGGTCGCTAAAGTACCTACGGGCATAAACATTGGAGTATCAAAAGTTCCGTGATTAGTATGGAGTTTACCTAATCTGGCATTTTTATCTTTACTAATTAATTCATATTTTATTTTCATAAACAACCTCCCGTAATAATAGCTTTCAATAAAAATGCGAAATATATCTACATATATTTCTGCATTTGTTTCATCATTTGATTTACTTGTTTTTGACTTGGCGTTCTACCCATTCCAGACATCATCGCCTTAATCATTTTTTCATTAATTGGTGGATTTTCTTTCATCTGTTTTTTCATAAAATGTCGAGCTAAAAGAAAACCTATAATAGCTCCAACAACAAGCCCACCTAAAATTTGTAATAAATCTATTAAAAATGCTCCCATTTTCTTCAGTCCTTTCTATAAGACATTTTACTAGAAAATATGTTTTTTTTCAAGGAAAATTACAATAATTTTTCAATCCTTTGTTTTATTTGCTCTTGACTAAAATTCATACTTTCTAAAACATCTTCATATTTACCACTAGTACCAAACGAATTTAAGGTAATTAAATATTTATCATTTGAAACAAATCTTCTTAATTCATCACCTAAACTAGCTTCAATAAAGAAAGTTTTTACTCCAGGTTTTAAAATATTATATATATAGTTTTTTGGCTTTTTTAAAAATAATTCTACTGATGGCATTGATACAACTCTAATATCATATCCATCTTTTTCAAGTTCACTAGCTATATTGATAGCTAAAGCGACCTCTGAACCGCTAGCAATAAATATGGCATTAGCCGTTTCTTTTTCTTTTTTAACAATATAAGCGCCGTTTATAATTTCTCTAGGATTTGTTCCCTTTAACTGATTTACCTTTTGTCTTGTAAGTATTACAGCGTTTGGTTTTTTAAGTGAGGTTAAAGTTATAAAAGTCCCTAAAGTTTCTTTGAAATCGGCTGGTCTATATACTGTCATATTTGGGATAGATCTAACATTTGATAGTTGTTCAATTGGCTGATGTGTAGGTCCATCTTCACCAACATAAATAGAATCGTGCGTAAATATATAAGTAACTGGTAAATTCATAAGAGCGCTCATTCGCATCGCCGGTTTTAAATAATCAGAAAAAGCAAAAAAGGTTGAACCAAATGGAAAATATCCCACTGTCGCAATTCCATTTAAAATAGCTCCCATTGCGTGTTCACGAACGCCAAATCTTATATTTGAGCCACTATAATTATCTTTACTAAAATCCCCTTTTCCGTTTAAATATGTTTTAGTCGAACTAGCTAAATCAGCACTTCCACCAAAGAATAAATCTGACTGATCGCTTAAAAAATTTAAAATTTTACTAGCGCTATCTCTAGTAGCCTCAGCGACAATTTCGTTAAAAGGATTTTCCGTAATATTAAGTTCTATTTTTCGGTCTAAAAAATTTTTAATGTCTTTTCTATTCATATATTCGTTAAATTGAACTTGCCACTCTTCATATTTTTTATTTGATCTAGTCATAACTTTATCACGGTATTTTTTTATAGCTTCATCATTAGTCCAAAAAGCTTCGTCTTTAACTTTTAATTTTCTTTTAAGCTGTACAATATCCTTTTCGGTAAGGGGTTTACCGTGAACTTCATTTGTTCCTTCTAATAATGAGCCAGCGCCAATAGTAGTTTTAACTTCAATTAACGATGGTAAGCCACTTTTCTTAGCTCTTCTTATGGCTTTATCAATTTCACCGGTACTATGTCCATTATGCACAATCGTCGTATAAAATCCCATTGCATCAAATCTTTCACGAACATCTTCATCAAAAGTCATACTGGTACTACCATCTAACGATATATTATTGGAATCATATAAAATAATTAAATTATCTAGTTTTAAGGTTCCAGCTAAGGAAGAAGCTTCATAACTTACTCCTTCCATTAAATCACCATCACCACATAAAACATAAACATAATTATCAATTATATTAATTTTTGTCTTTAAATGTTTAAGCGCTAGAGCCATTCCTACAGATGAGGCTAGCCCGCTACCTAAAGGCCCAGTTGAAATATCGACTCCTTTAGTTACTCCATATTCTGGATGTCCAGGAGTTAACGAACCAATTTGTCTAAATTTTTTTAAATCTTCAAGGGTTAAATAATCTAACATATAAAGATTAGAATATAATAAAGAAGATGCGTGACCCGCTGATAAGACAAATCTATCGCGACCAAGCCATTCAGGATCTTTAGGATTAATATGCATATGATTAGCATACACCGTATATAGTATTGGTGCTGCTGATAAAGCTACTCCAGGATGCCCACTACCAGCTTTATTAATCATATCAATACTAAGTGATTTTAAATTTGCTACAATTTCATCATCCATATAAAATTCCTTTCCATTCTTATCTCCATTATAACAAATTTAAATTTATTTGAAAATATTAATTAGGCATTAGCCGATACTAAATTATCATTATTATCTTCAAAGTTATTATTATTTTCTAAGCCTCCTATATAAGAAACCCCCAAAATCATTACAATTAATAAAATTGTCATTTTATTTTTTAATATTTCCACTTTTCATTCCTCCTTACGCCCTTATATTATCACGAACATACATTCGTGTCAATAACTTTTACGAACAAAAGTTTGACAAGTTTACAAAAATATGTTAAGATGTAAATGGTAAAAGGAGGAAATTATGGATAACAAGCTTACAAATCGTCAGAAAGATGTTTTAGACTTTGTTAAATCGTATATTGTATCACACGGTTACCCACCAACCGTAAGAGAAATTGGTGCGGCTTTAAATATTTCATCACCAGCAACTATTCACGCTCACTTAAAAAATCTCGAAAAAAAAGGAATCATTCGCAAAGACAATTCCAAAAATAGAGCTATTGAATTATTAGTCGACAATGAATATATTCCCGATGATGATAAAGTTATCGAAGTTCCACTACTTGGAAAAATTACCGCTGGTTCACCAATTGAAGCTATTGAAATGCCTGATGAATACTTTAGTTTACCAGCTTATTTACTTCCAAAGGGTAAAGAAGTATTTACTTTAAAAGTTAGTGGTGAAAGTATGATTAATGCTGGCATTCTTGATGGTGATGTGGTAATTGTTGAAAGAAAAAATACTGCGCATAATGGGGAAATTGTTGTAGCAATGACTAATGAAAATGAGGTTACTTTAAAAACTTTTTATAAGGAAAAAACTCATTTTAGACTACAACCAGAAAATGACACAATGGAGCCTATTATTTTAGACAATGTAACCATTTTGGGTAAAGCTATTGGACTATATCGCAAAATATAAAATCATTAATAAAATCTACACGTTTCCGTGTAGATTTTTATATGTGAAAAAGGTTTTATAGTTCAAACTGAGAATTATATAGTTCAGCATAAAATCCATTTTTCTTCATAAGTTCATCGTGATTACCCTGCTCGATGATATTACCATCTTTCATAACCAATATTAAATCAGCATTCTTAATAGTCGATAATCGGTGGGCAATTATAAACGATGTCTTTCCTTCTGTAAGTTTATCCATTGCCTTGCTTACTAATTCTTCAGTTCTAGTATCAACATTAGAAGTAGCCTCATCTAAAATTAAAAATGGAGCATCTTCAATCATTCCTCTGGCAATAGTAAGAAGTTGTCTTTGACCAGCTGATACACTATCATTATCAGAAATAATTGAATCATAAGTTTTAGGGAGCGTTTTAATAAAATGCGAAATGCCTACTGTATCACATACTTCTTTAATTCGATCATCGCTTATATTTTCACGATTATAAACAATATTTTCGCGAATAGTTCCATTAAAAAGCCACGTATCTTGAAGTACCATTGTAAATAAACTATGGATATTTTCTCTAGTTAATTCTTTAGTAGAAACACCATCAATTCTAATATCTCCCGAATCGATCTCGTAAAATTTCATAAGTAGATTAACCATTGTTGTTTTACCGGCTCCAGTAGGTCCAACAATAGCAATTTTTTGTCCTGGTTTAGCTATCGCACTAAAATTATTAATTGTCGGTTTATCGTTACCATCATATTTAAATACTACATTGTCAAAGACAATTTCACCTTTAACCTCATCTTTATTTAAAACTTTTGTAAAATTATCTTCAGATTTCATTTCTTCTTCATCTAAAAATTCAAATACTCTTTCACTAGCGGCCGCTGTTGATTGTAAAGCGGTAAAGCCTTGGGCAATTTGTGAAAGTGGTGATGTAAATAATCTAACATAGACAATAAAGGCAACAATAACTCCAAAACTAATAACATTATTCATTGTAAGTAAAGCCCCTACTATACATACTGCGACGTAACCTAAATTACCAACAAAATGCATAATTGGCATCATCATACCAGATAAAAATTGGCTTTTGCGGTTGGCATCATATACTTTTTCATTATATTCATCGAATTTATTTATTGCTTCTTTATTTCCATTATAAGCTTTAACGACATTAAGTCCGGAATATATTTCTTCAATATGACCATTTAAATTACCAAGTTCAACTTGTCTAGCCGTAAAGTATTTTTGGCTTCGGCTTAAAATAAGTGACATAAAGCTAAAACCGATTAAACTAGCGACAATAGCTGTTATTGCCATTATCCAGCTAGTTACAAACATCATAATTGTTGTTCCAATAAAAAGTGTCATTGCACTTACAAGTGAAGATAATGACTGGTTCATTGTTTGAGCAAGAGTATCAACATCGTTAGTTACTCTTGATAATACATCCCCAGTTTGATGTTTATCAAAATATTTAAGTGGTAATTTATTTATTTTTGATGAGATATTAAAACGAAGTCTACGAGCAAATTTGTTGGAAACTGTTGCCATTAAAACAGCTTGAACATAAGTAAATATAGCGCTTAAGACATAAAGGCTAACTAAAAATAAAACAATTTTTTTAATAGCATCCATATCCATAACTGGTTTAATTATTTTTTGGACACTTTTTGGTAATTTATCCATTTTAGCGTAAATTTCTGAAACTTCACTATCTTTATCTAAGGTTTTCATTGCCTGCATAAATTTCATTTGATCAGATACGCTAATAACAACATTATCAATTTTAATATCTTTAGGCATCATCCCTGAAGACATATTAGCGGTAACTTCAGTTACTAGTTTTTCAGCATTTTTAGTATTAATCTTTAAACCATTTGATATTTCATCAGTTAAATCTGATAATCTATTAGGAGCAACTATGGAAAGGACAGATCCCAAAGCTGCAAGAGTAAGCGCTACAGTAATAAGAACACGAAAACCACGTAATTCTCCAAATAATCTTTTAATCGCTTTTTTAAAATTTTTAGCTTTTTGTGGAATATTTCTTCTATGTGGACTAGGCATTTTCTAATTCCTCCTTTGATAGCTGTGATAAAGCGATTTGTTTATAAACTTCGCAGGTTTCTAAAAGTTCTTTATGAGTACCTATACCCACACACTGTCCTTTATCTAATACAACTATTTTATCAGCATTCATAATGGTTCCTATTCTTTGAGCAACAATTAAACTAGTAGCATTATTAGTATATTTTTTTAATTCCTTTCTTAAAGTAGAATCGGTTTTATAATCTAAAGCTGAAAAACTATCATCAAAAATATAAATTTCTGGATCTCGTGCAATAGCGCGAGCTATGGCTAATCTTTGTTTTTGACCTCCTGATATATTAGTTCCGCCATAAGCAATATGGGTATCATATTTATCATCCATTTTTGTTATGAATTCTGCTGCTTGGGCTACTTTAGTAGCCTCTTTAATTTTATCTTTAGTAATTTTTCCTTTACCGTTATCACCATAAGCAACATTATCATTTATTGTCCCACTAAACATTACGGCTTTCTGAGGAACGTAACCGATTAAATTATGAAGGCATTCTTCGGTATAATCCTTAACATTAATGCCATCTACTAAAATTTCACCATCGGTAACATCATAAAATCTAGGTACTAAGTTAATAAGGGTTGATTTACCTGAACCAGTTGAACCGATAAAGGCTACGGTCTCACCTTTGTTTATTTTAAATGATATATTTTTAAGTAAATATTCTTCAGCATCAGCATATTTAAAGCAGACATTTTTAAATTCAACAGTTCCTACTAAATTATTATTTTTCTTATTAATTTTTCCATCTTTAATGGTCTCTTTTGTATCTAATACTTCGTTTATTCTTTTAGCAGATACAGAAGCTCTTGGCATCATCATAAATATCATTGCAAGCATCAAGAATGACATAATTACTTGCATAGCATAACTTGAAAAGACTATCATATTTCCAAAAATAGTTAATTTATCGCCCATTAAAGCGCCATCAATTAAATAAGCACCAACGAAATAAATAGATAAAGTCAAAAAGTTCATAACCATATACATAACTGGCATCATAATTGAAAACATTTTTTGGTTAAAACTTAAAATTCTTGTTAACTCATCATTTGGTTTATTAAATTTATCTTCCTGATACTTTTCAGCATTAAAGGCTCTTACGACTCTAATACCATTTAAATTCTCACGGGTAACCCCATTTAATCTATCTGTAAGTCTTTGAACAATTTTAAATTTTGGAAAAACGATAAGTAAAATTGTAAAAATAGTTGTTAATAAAACAATAACGGCAATAGCGGTAATACCACTCCACTCCCAGCTTTTATTAAGAATTTTTGTCACGGCCCATATAGCGGTTATTGGGGCTTTAATAAGCATTTGAAGTCCCATTGCTAAAAGCATTTCCATTTGGGTTATATCATTAGTAGTTCTGGTAATTAAACTGCCGGCTTCGAATTTTTTTATTTCTTCCATTCCTAATTTTTGCACTTTAGTAAATACTTTTTTTCTTACTCTAAGTGAAAAACTAGCGGCAATATGAGAGATAAAATACCCAACTATAATGGCGGCGATTAAACTACCTAAGGCACATAGTAACATATAGCCACCATTTAATAATATATCAGCCATTTCGCTACCTTCAGTTTGAACCAAGACAGTAATTTCTGACATATAATCAGGCATCTTTAAATCAAGCCAAACTTGAAACATAATCAAAATAAAGCTTAAAAAAGCAAATAATACATCGCGTTTAGTTAAATTTTTAAATAATCTTATCATAAATACTCCCTTCCTAATATCTTATTTATATATTATAAAAATATGCTTATAAAAAGGCTTTTTAAAAGCCCTTACTTTTAACTGGCGTCCTAGAGAGGATTTGAACCTCCGACTTACCGCTTAGGAGGCGGTTACTCTATCCAACTGAGTTACTAGGACATTTATCTAATTATACCACAAAAAAAATAAGACACAAAGTCTTATCTTCTTCTAATTGTTTTTTTGAAATCTTTTTCATCACCAAGAAAACATTCAAAAAGTGCATCTTCGACGCTAAAACTATATCCATATTTTTGATTTTCTTCGTTTTTTAAATATAGTTTTAAATACTCTTCTCTAATAGCTTCAAAACCACGGCTATTTAAAATAAATGGTCTATAATGAAATGTTGGTTTATTCTCCAAATAATCTACAGATATTCTTGCGAGTAATCTTTTAGCGTTATAAAGCATTTCTTTTTCTTCTTTTGTACTATTAAATTTTTTATGATTACATACTAAACATTTTAAAACTTCTTCTTCACGATTCTCTTTTGTAGTAGTTGTTAAAACCCATAGTGGATGATTACATTTTTTAGCCATTTCATTACTATATTCTAGTGCTTCTTTTTTAATTATTTTTCTCGCATCATTTAAGGCCCCAAGTTTCAATAAATATTCTTTTACTTTAGGATCTTTTGTAAGCTCCTTAATATCATCTTCTAAAGCTGCAAATTCGTTATTTAGCCTATCAGCTAATTCTCTTCTTCCCTCAATAAAATCTTTTATCGTTATTGGCATACTACCACTCCCTACGCCATTATTATAAACCTTATTATAAGAAAAAGTCAATTTTTACCTAAGGTTTTTACAACTTGCCAAACATATAAAAAAAGTATATAATGTATTAAGTCAGTTTTTTACTTTAATGAAAGGAGGATATATGAATTTTTTAAAAAACGATGAAACTGCTGTTTTCGCTTTAGGTGGACTGGGCGAAATTGGAAAAAATATGTATTGTGTAATGCATAAAGATGAAATCGTTATTACTGATGCGGGGAACTTATTTCCAGAAAATGAACTTTTGGGAATTGACTATATTATTCCAGATTTTACTTTTTTAAAACAAAATGAAAGTAAAATTAAAGGATTATTTATTACACACGGACACGAAGACCATATTGGCGCCATCCCATTTTTACTTGGTATGGTTGATATTCCAAATATTTATGCACCTAATCAAGCGGTAGGTCTTATTAAAAGAAAATTAGAAGACAGGGGCATTAAATATAATAATTTACACGTATATACGGAAAAAGATGTTTATAAATATAAATATTTATCAGTTGAGTTTTTTAGAACGACTCACTCTATTCCTGATTCTCACGGTATGTGTATTCATACACCAAATGGTAATGTTATTACAACCGGTGACTTTAAATTTGATTTAACACCTATTGGACCAATTGCTAATCTGCACAAAATTGCCAAATTAGGAGAACAAGGTGTTACTCTTCTTATGAGTGACAGTACTAATGCTTTAAATGAAGGTTTTAGTAATAGTGAAAGTAAGGTTGATGAAACTCTTGAAGATTTATTTTCACGTCATAATAGTCGTATTATCATTGCGACATTTGCTTCAAATATTTATAGACTTAAACATATCGTCGATACTTGTAAAAGACACGGACGTAAAATTTGTGTATTCGGAAGAAGTATGAATAATAATATTGAGATTTCAATCGAAGGTGGTTATATTAAACACAAAGATATTTTCATTACTCCAGAAGAAGCAAATCATTACCCATCAGATAAAATTTGTCTTTTATGTACAGGAAGTCAAGGCGAACCTCTTGCCGCTTTAAGTAGAATTGCCGATGGAACTTTTAGGCAAATTAAATTAAGAGATGATGATGTAGTTATATTTTCATCATCTGCGATTCCTGGAAATGCCGTTAGTATTTCTAGAACAATTAATAAATTATATTTAAAAGGGGTAACGGTATATACTAATACAATATTAAAAGATATCCATACTAGTGGTCACGGCTATCAAGATGAGCTTAAATTAATGCTTAGGCTGGTAAAACCAACCTACTTTATGCCATTCCACGGTGAATATAGAATGCTCAAAAATCACGCTGATTTAGCCATTGAATGTGGTATGCCTAAAGAAAATACTTTTATTTTAAGTAATGGTGATGTACTTATTATGAAAGATGGTAAAGTAAGACGTGGTGGTAAAATACCAGCTGGTGATGTTTATGTAGATGGTAATCGTATTGGTGATATTAGTAATGCGGTTATGAAAGACCGTAAAATTATGGCCAATGATGGTATTATTGTTGTAATTGCTAATCTAGATACTAAAAATAGCAAAATACTAGGTGCACCTAATATTATCACTAGAGGCTTTGTCTTAGTAAATGATAATCAAGAGTTATTACAAAAATTAGAAAGTTTAAGTAAAGAAGCAATTGAAAAAGTAATAAAAACTGGCGTTAATTATACTGAAATAAAAGGTGAAATTATTAATACTATTTCTAATTATGTAAATACTCATACAGGAAGAAAGCCTATTATTTTACCAGTAATTATGGATGTTAAAAAAGAAGAAACAATAAAATCTAGTACTTAAAATAGCACTAGATTTTTTCTTTAATAATTTGTTATTGTATATGGATCATCCTCAGTACCAGTACCTGATAATAATATATCTGATTTTAGATAAATAGATGGAACTACACCTAATTCCTGATACGGGTTAGCATAGGAGATACCATTAGAGTGTACCTCGGCTACATACATTTGGTAATTTTCGCTCTTACCAGTTGGAGTTGTAGTCCAATAACCCGTCAACAAATTTTCCATATAATTCATACTTGAACATATATCATCATTTTCTTCTCTTTTCTGCCACGTTCCACATAAGCTTGTATTACTATTTGCTTTGATATAATCACTTGCTTGAATTAATCCTATATTACTGGCTACATTAAATTCTTTTTCTGTTTCTATCTGATTTGCTAAATCATCATTATAATATTCTGCGGCTCCATAGTAAAATATATGATTCTGGATTGCAGTGCTATTTTTGGTTATTGAATCATAATATGTTTCATTTAGATATTTCTTTATTTCACTATCAGATGTAACCTCTCCACTACACCCACTTACGGTACCGGCGCCATGGAAATCTAGTGTGGTCGCCCACGCTGAACAGCCAGTTTGTGATGCATAACAAGTCATACAATACCCGCCACTCCTCGCAAATAGTGAATCAAATGCCCTTCTGTTTATGGCTCTATTCCTCATTATCTTTATTGTTCCATCAGTTTCTACTGATATTATTCGCCAATAAGCTTCTTCTCCATTAAAGGTTATATAGTTATCAGGATCAGACCCTTTATAAATATATCTATTTGGTTCATATTCATCGGCATATAAGCCATCACTTCCATCATTTATTACTGGTACTGTTTGTCCTCCCATAGTAATAGTCCCTGTAGTGCTTGAACTTCCAGCTTTTCCTGCTTCCACATAATCTAAAGTCATTTCAAATGCTGAAGTTGTATCTTTTGGCTGACTTGTTACATCTGGATTATATTCTACTTTTACTGTTAAAATTACACTACTACTTGCTTTTAACTCATCTCCTACTTTTATTCCACTTGTTGTTATTAATATAGCTTTATTATTTAATTGTGGTAATATTATTTTATTTAATTCTGCGTTTATTGTTCCCTGATTTTCGATAGTTACATCATAGGTTATATAATCACCCGGACTTACTAAATTTACATTAAAGGTTGCTGATAAGTCTTTAAACGTTGGTTCTCCATCACTACTAGCGCCTACTTTTGCATTTTCTTTAATGCCTGTTATTTTTATATCCCAGTTACTGGTTATGCTTGTAGTTCCGTTAATATTTAATTGGGTAGAAAAGACAGAGTATCCTACTACCATAAGTAGTAATACTCCGCATAATGAATATATTATTATATTTCTTTTTTTTCTTTTTCTCATATTTTCTCCCAATTTAGTTTATCTTAAGTATATTATACCCCCCCAGAGTTTTACAAGTATTTTCGGACATTTTGTAATAAAAAATTGCAAAAAGAAATGGTTGAACTTTTTAAAATAATATAGTATAATTTAATTAGTGAATTTATTTCACAAAAAAGGAAGCGCTGAAACATATCAGCGACTACCGACTTTTGGGTAGCCTACTTAGCTATAAAGCTAGGTGGCTTTTTTTGTTACCAAATCCCCCTGAGAGAGCGGCGAGCTCTCCTTTTTGTTGATTTTAAAGAGAAATAGTCATTTTAAATATTGCTTTAGACATTATTTAGACATTGAAAAACAAACAAAATGTAAAGGCTTGTGAAAACAGGGGTAAAGAGTTACCTTGAATTCTTTTTGTTTAGTTAAATTATTTTAATGAAAAAAGTGTGGAGATATAATTGAATCAACAAACAGATATAATTTTAAATTTTGCAAATGTAGAACAGTTGCTATCAATAGTGGAAAAGAGTATTTAAGAAGATTAGGATATGAACAAGATTCTGAAGAATTATCTAAAGTAGAAAAAGATATTGATAAAGATAACAGAAAACAGTCATTTCCAAAACTTGTCGAATTTTAGCAGTT
>CANQNL010000002.1 GCA_947625215.1 uncultured Bacilli bacterium
TTTTTATTTAAATTTTATTTTCGTTTATATCTCTATTTTTTAACAATACCTTTTTACACAAAAATAATTGTCTTTTTTTGGACAATTATTTTACGTTATATGACATATAAGGCTCCAATTATGATTAAAACTAAGCCTCCAATTATTGTTGAAATTTTTCCAACTAATTTTGCGATTTTATTACCTAAAAGCAAGCCAATTAAAGTAAAAAATGCACTGCAAAAAGCGAAGATAATCGCACATAATAAATAATTTTCGTTAATATTTGTTAAAGTTAGACCAACTGAGAAACTGTCAACACTTACGGCAAAGGCAAATAAAAATAATTCGATTGTTTTCATTTTTTTGAGCTCTTCTTTTTTATTAAATGATTCAATTATCATTTGAATACCAATCGCAACTAAAACAATAAAAACTATTATATCAGGATTTATCTTTATTAAATTTAAAATACTAGTTCCGATAAATAAACCAATAAGGGGCATAAAAAAATGAAATATTCCAACAATCGTTGATAATAAATAAATTTGTTTTTTAGGTATGCTGAGTGTACCATAGGCAAGTGATAAAGAAAAGGCATCCATACTTAAACTTACGGCAACTAAAAAAACTAATAATAATTCCATAAGAGCCTCCTATAAAATTTTATTATTAGCTTTATTTAATATTACTATAAATATTTGTCAATTAATTCTTTTACTAATGATTTATATTCAGTATCTGTTGTTTCCTCAGCTTCTATTAAACATAGTGGTGGGAATAAAACACACCACCAATTATCTCCTTTACCTTCACCTAAAGTAACTAATAAAGATTCATAATAACCTTCATCATATTTTATTCCTTTATATTTTTTTTCAGGAAAATAATTATATCCAAAATTAATTTTATAACCTTTGTCGTATTTTTCTTTTTCTAAAAGATTATAAATATTTTTATCTACAGTATTTAAATTTTCTTTGATAACTTTTCGAGCTTCATCACTATCTTTTACATCCTTAAGTAAATCATACATAGATATTTCTAAACTATTTTTAACTTTTCCTTTAATCTCCTGATCATAATCTGAATTACTATTAGGTACTACTCTTATTCTAATTGCATCATCTGGTATTTTTACTGTTTCAGCTATAACATTTGAAGTTAAAATATAAAATAAGAAAATGGCAGCTAATAGTATAATTGTTTTTTTCATAATAAATCCACCCTTCTAACTAATATTGGGTGGATTATCATTTTTTTATTCATTTATGATACGTTTCATTATTATTTATTTTAAAAGCGCGATATATTTGTTCTAGTAAAATAACTCTAAATAATTTATGCGGAAAAGTCATTTTAGAAAATGATAAAGAATAATTACTTCTTTTTTTGATAGTCTCATCGATACCATAAGAGCCACCAATTATAAAATCAATATTGGAATTGGTAATAAAAATATTATCAATTTTACTAGCAAATTCTTCTGATGACAATTCCTTACCATCTATTTCTAATGTAATTACATAATCATTTTCTTTTATATGTTTAGATATCTTTTCAGCTTCTACCTTTAAAGCTTTTTGAATATTAGCCTCATCTTCAACTTCAATTATTTGAATATTGGTATATTTAGATAATCTTTTTAAATACTCTTTGGTAGCCAAAGTGAAATAATCTTCTTTTATTTTTCCTACACATATAATTTTTATCATATTTCGACAACTTCCGTTCGCTTTTTTTGCGTAGCTACTACAACCTTAGGGGCTTTTTTACCACTTTTTTCATAAGTTTGATAAAAAGTTTCTAAAGCTTTTTCAGGTAAGTTATTTTCTTCACTTAAGTGGGCTAAAATAACTTCTTTTGTTTTTTCAGTAGTAAACTGCGTTAAATAATATGCTGAATCTTTATTTGATAAGTGTCCCTTATCCCCATAAATACGCTGTTTTAAATGATATGGATATTTTCCATTCATCAGCATTTCAATATCGTGATTACTTTCTAAAACATATAAATCGTGATTTTTAAGTTTATTATGATTTCTAACATTAATATAACCTGTATCGGTCATATACATTAATGATTTATTATTAGATTCAAAGACATATCCATTAGAATCAGCTACATCGTGTGATGTTTTAATTGGAATTACTTTTAAATCTTTAATACTAAATTCACCATCTATATATCTAAAATCATCAATAAGCATTCCTAGTTCTTCATCCATTTTTTCTGTAAAATAAATTATCGGTTTATATTTTTTTAGAAAAACTGATAGACCCTTTATATGGTCAGTATGGGTATGGGTAATAAATATTCTTTCAATTGATTCGGGATTTACGCCTATTTCTCGTAGATTTTTTTCAATATATGCGCAGCTCATCCCGACATCAATTAAAGATTTAGTATTATCTGTTTCTAGATAAGTACAATTTCCTTTACTACCACTTGCAAGAACGCATAATTTCATTATCTATATCCTTTAGGATAAAGAACTGAAGGATTAATATGGCAGTAATTACATCCTTTCCATATTTCATAATGAACGTGTGGACCCGTACAATCACCTGTACAACCTACATAACCAATTACTTGTCCGCGGGCAACTGTTTGGCCTACTTTAGCCGCAATTCTAGACATATGAGCGTATAAAGACATATATCCATTATTATGATCAATAACAACATAATTTCCATAACTATAATGTCTGCCAGCTATTTTAACTACGCCATTATTAGTAGCATAAATTTTTGAACCATATCCAGTTCCTGAAATATCTAAACCAGTATGTAATTCACGTCCACGACCTACTGGGCTATAACGGTATTCATATCCACTACTCATTGTCCATCCACTATCAGTTGGCCAGCCCCAGTTTGTAAGGCTTCCAACGCCAGATACATATTTACTTCCTTTAACTACAATTCTATTTACTGGATTTTTTAAAACTTGTTTGCCTTGTGGATCGACATAAACAATTTCACCATTAACTTCTTTTACTCTTTGACTAACGCGGTCAAGACCATTTTCACCTTCCTGAGTGACCTTTTCTTCACCCATAAGTAATGTATTATCATATTGTTCCTCGGTTTTATATTTACTTTCAATATCACTAACGACATATGTTTCTTCCACAACACTTATTTTAGGATTTGTTTGCGCAATTTTAAGTTGTTGTCCTGGATATAATAAATTATTTGTACTTGTTAAAGTATCGTTTGATAATAATAATTCTTCAGAACTAATTTTATTATTAAAAGCAACACTTTCAATTGTATCGCCAGCTTTTACAGTATACACACTTTCGTTAGCATCATCCCCATATAATAAATTCCTACTTAAATCAGTAACATCAGTATAAATTTTTTCATTAACAGGGATATTTGTATCTTTAATGGTAATATCTTCATCGATATAAACATTTTCGATTTTTTCTCCAGTTGATTCGATTTCTAATTGATTATCATTAATATATAATTCATAATTATCTTCACCAACAAATGTATTAATTAAAGTTGTTACAGCTTTTTTAAATACTTTTTTATCTAATACATTTATTTTATAAGTAGTAGGTTTTTTGGTTTCATCTTCATTTTTATCTCTAATAGTTATTTGATATCCTTTAACGGTAAATGATGTTTGATTTTTAATTTTTTTATAAATTTCTGAAACATTATCGATTTTTCCTGAATAGGTTAAATCTTCAGTAATATGAAGATCAGCAGGAGCATATACATCATCAACACCATACTTATTTTTATAGTATTTGCCATTTTCATTAATGTAATCTTCAAGTTCTTCTTTACTAGTAACCGTTCCTAGTAATTTATCGTCTAAATAAACTTTATAATAATTATTTGGAATTACATTTTTTTTGTAGCTAAAACCTAAAGCACAAATACTTGTAAGCATTATTATAACTACTAACCAAAATGATAACTTTCTTATCATTTATATCACCTACTCTTCACTATTTTCCATATTAAAAAATGAACTTGTATTTCGTTTAAATACTAAATTAACTGTTGCCGTTGGACCATTACGATGTTTAGCAATAATAAATTCACTTTTACTGGTGTTTTCATCAATAGCCGCTTCTTTATTATAGTAATCATCTCTATATAAGAATGATACAATATCGGCATCTTGTTCAATTGATCCTGATTCTCTTAAATCTGAAAGAAGAGGTCTTTTTTCTTCTCTGCCTTCAACACTACGCGAAAGTTGCGCAAGAGCAATAACCGGAACACCTAATTCCATAGACATCGTTTTTAAAGATCTTGAAATTTCTGATACTTCTTGTTGCCTTTGACCAGCATATTTTGCTGAACCACTAATTAGTTGTAAATAGTCGATGATAACGACATCTAAACCATCACTAGAATTAGCTAGTCTACGACATTTAGCTCTAATTTCACTTACTGTCATTCCTGGAGTATCATCGATAAATATTTTGGTATCAGCTAGTCTACTTATCGCTTCATTAACTCTTTTCCAATCACTATGTTCTAGTTTTCCTGTCGCTAGCTTTGATAGTTCAATTTGACCAACTGAAGCTAGCATTCTATTGATTAATTGTTCAGCGCCCATTTCCATTGTAAATAAAGCAACTGTTTTTTTAGCATTAATAGCCATATTAACAGCTAAATTTAAAGCAAATGCGGTTTTTCCCATTGCTGGTCTAGCTGCCAAAATTATTAATTCATTATTATGAAATCCTTTAGTAATTCTATCTAAATCATAAAATCCTGAAGGAATACCTGTTATTTCACCTTTTTGTTTTGATAATTCTTCTAAATCAGCTTGGGCTTTAAATAAGACATCCTGGATCGTTCTAAATTCTGTTCCCATTCGATATTTTACAACATCTTGAACACCCTTTTCAGCTTCATCTAAAATATCGCCGATATTTTCGGTTGAAGAAAAGCCATCACCGACTATTTTAGTTGCTGTTTCAATTAAGCTTCTTCTTAAGAATTGTTCTTCTATAATTTTTAAATAATAATCAACATTAGCGGCCGTTGGCACACTATTAATTATTTCTGTTAAATTTTCAACGCCACCAACTGAACCTAATATTTTTCGTTTATCAAGTTCAGCAGTAACTGTAGTAATATCAATGGGAGTTCCTTTTTCAGCTAAATATTTAATAGTATCAAATATTTTAGCGTGCGCTTCTAAATAAAAATGATAAGAAGAAACTTGTTCTAAGCTTTTCTCTAAGGCATTTTTACTTAAAAACATTGACCCTAATACTGCTTGTTCGGCATCTATGTTGTGAGGCATTACTCTTTCCATACTTATCACCTTCATTTTATAAGTCTTACTTTTAATGATGCAGTTACTTCTTTATGTAAATCAATATCAACGTTAGTTATTCCTAAAGTATTAATTGGTACATCGATTTTTATTTTTCGTTTATCAATATCTATTCCTTTATTTTTTAATTCACTTGCGATTTGTTTTGAACTAATAGAGCCAAATACTTGGTCTTCTTTACCAACTTTGACTTTGAAATCCAAAGTTAGTTTTTCTATTTGTTTTTTTTGCTCTTGGCACTCTTCTAATAATTTATCGGCTTTTTCTTTAGCTTCTTTATTTTGTTTTGCTAAAACTTCTTTACTTCCTTTAGTTTCTAAAACCGCTAGATTATTAGTAATTAAATAATTTCCATAGCCATCTTTAACGGTAATTATCTCGCCCTTTTTACCTTGCTTTTTAACATCTTCTAAAAGAATTACACGCATTTTATCCCTCCGTGACTACTTTTTTTATCATTTCAATAACTTCGGCATTTGTTTTGTCAGTAAACTGGGCGGCAGCATCTGTAACGTGGCCACCACCACCGATTGCTTCCATAATTACAGCAGCGCTTACTTTTCCCATTGAGCGAGCGCTTACTCCAACTTTATTAGGTCCTAATTTACCAACAGCAAATGATACTTCGACTTTATCAAATCTTAATAATTCATCGGCTAAAATAGCTAAATCAACAGGATCATTTATTTCTTCTTCACCCATATCACATAATAAATATTTTTCACATATAAAATAACTGTTTTTTATATGATTATTTCTTCTAATAACATCTTCTTTTGATTCTTGTAAAATTTCTTTTTTTAATATAGGATCCGCACCTAATCTAGTTAAAAATCCAACCATTTGAAAAGTGTTTTCAGTTGTTTTTAAACTAAATGAATGTGTATCTATTTCCATTCCTGCTGCCATTAAAGTTATAATTACTGGATCTAAAGTTTTATTTAAATATCTTAAATATTCCGTAATTATTTCAACAACACTAGATTTATTAGAATTAATATATTCAAATACTGTATTTGAAATATGTTCAGAACTATTTGTATGATGGTCAATTACAAATATGTCTTTGACTTCATCTAATAATTCTGATGACTCCACTAAAGATGGTTTTTGAGTATCTAGGACGATAAGTAATGTATTATCATCAATTAATTTCTTTATTTCTCCAGCTTTTTTAAAATTAATTTCTATACCTTTATTTTTAAGGGCCGCTAACCCTTTATCAACTGACATATTTACTCTTTCTTTAGGAAATACAACATATGCTGTTTTTTTGAAACTTTCAATAATTTTAGCTAAAGCAATTGCACTACCTAAGCCATCTAAATCGGGATGTTTATGAGTCATTAAGACAACATTTGAATGTGATTTTATATCTTCAGTTAGTTTTTTAAATAAATAATCCATTCTAGTCACCTCTAATAAACATTATACTATAAATTTGATAAGTTGTCTTTATTATAAAAGAAAAAAAACAAGAGATTTTTATTTTATTGGTCTGCTTATTAGGATTAATAATGTTTTATAATTCCATTTAATTTACATCAATAATTTTTCTATTAATTTTATTTTATAATTTTAGTACAATTAGATGCGCCAAAACCTTTAAAATGATATAATAATACATACGAGGTGATTAGCTATGGAAACAAATTCAACTAACAAACTTATTATAATTACTAAAAATAAAGGTATAAAATTTTTAAAAGGTGATAAATCTTTATTTACAAAATACAGTTATTTTCAAGTAATTAATGCATATAAGAATCTTTTTGTTTGTGATGAAGATACTATAGACGAAATAAAAAAGAATATTGAAAATAAAATAAAATTAGGTTTTTATAGAAAATCCTTTCAAATAAAAGATGATGTTACTGACGATAACTTGTTTGAAGCAATATGTAATAAAATATGCAAAAAATATGGTTTGTGTGGGAAAACACTACAGGAAAAAGAGGAGCAAATAAAAATTATAAAATACCATCATCATATCTATAATCCTAACACTTTGTATACAGATTTTATCAGAATGTATAAATTCGAACATGAATTAAGAATGTTACTATTAAAATACACTTTGATAGTAGAAGAAAGTATAAAGAATATTTTCATTTCTTATCTTAATGATAAAAATGCTGAGCCAAATTATCTTGTTAATATGGATAATTATAATACTAACTCTTTAAAATCAAAATCTTTTGACACAATGAAGTTAATAATTGATAAATATGACAATCAAAAATCAAAACCAATAAAGAGGAAAAGAGATCAACACTTAATTGTTCCATATTGGATTATTATTAATGAATTAGCTATGAATCAAACTTACTATGCAATAGCTAATTTGAATTCAAATGATTCAAATAAGATATTTTTAAAATGTTTAAATTTTTTTACTAATCTTAATTTATCCGAAGAAAAAAAAGGAAAAGCTACAAAACAGATAACTTATGAACGGAAAATGGTTAATAATTTCAAAACCTTATTATGCTATTTAGGCGAATTTAGAAATATGTTGGCGCATAATCAACCAATATATTGTTATAACGTATTAAACTATAGTATTAATGGTAATCCAAAGTTTGAATATGAGTTACCATTAGCAAATCCCGAATATAAAGATAAATATAATAATAAAGTGCCTATAGAAAAACAACAAATAAATATAATGGGATCTCTAATGAATAGTTTGAAAGAATATTTTGGTAATGATAATTTTAACTCAAATAATTCTACTAAATTAGATCTTTCAAAAATAATATATATTTTATATAAACTGCTAAAACATATTGATAAAAACACTAATTTTTATACTGAATTGGTAGAAATATATTCAAAATATAATATAATTTTAAGTAAATCAGTCATTGAAGTCAAAAATCCTAAAAAAATTAATGAAATTAAAAATATTATTTCAGAACTATCTACATATGATATGGAAATACCTAATCTTATTGAAAAAATTGAATCTGGTAAAGCATATAAAATGAGTTTAAAATCTAAGAATAAACAATTAGAAAACCTAATAAAACAAATTAATCTTATATCCAAAAGTATTAATGTTAATGAAATTAAATCTAAGTATAAACACTTCCCTGCAGCAAAACGATATACTGAATTTACAGGAATAAATGCAAATTTTTTTACTAATATAAAATAAAATGTATAATTATTTCTAAAAAAGCATATAAATATAATGGGTTACATATTTACAAAGATATTTAAATATGATATCATAAATATGTAATTAAATTCCGTAATTAACGGGGGGAAAAGGAACTGAGGTTCCTTTTTTCTTACTAAAAATCCCATTTCTTTGTCCGAAAAATGGGATTTATATCATTTGTCATCTCTTTTTAGTTAATGTTTTACAAGCTAAAGTAGCATTATCTTTTCCAGCTTTTATTATTGTATCATATTCTGGTGATATATAAGGATAAAAAGAGTCTGTAGTTAAAACGTGATTTATAATATCTTTGCAAGGATTATTACTTGTTTTAACAATATCTTCAAATGTTTGCTTAGAAATACAATCAGAAACTCCATCAGAACATAGGAAGATTTTTTCTATATCCTTTTTATCAATCTCGTGAAATTTTACATTTATAAGTTTATTATAATTAATACCTAAATATGAAGTTATAATATTACTCTTTTTATAGAAACGCATCTCTTCATTATCTTTAATTTTACCAGTTTCATACATTCTTTGAGCATATGAATCATCGTTTGTAACTTGTTTTAATTCCTCATTATTATAAATATATCCGCGGGAATCTCCGATATTAAAAAGTAATGCTTTTTCTTCATCAGTAAAAGCGGCAACTAAGGTAGATCCACCGCCATAACTTTTTCTTTTTACTGTCATATCTAACTTATCTAAAAATTTATTAAATTCTATTTGAAAATTATTTAAATCGTTTTTATTTAAGTCTTGAAACCAAAAATACATTTCAGTTACGGTAATATTACTGGCTAGATCACCGTTTTTAGCTCCGCCTACGCCATCGGCAACTATCAGTAGCTCTTTTTCAGGGTATTTTTGATGCTTAGTAATTAATAAAGAGTCTTCTTGTCTTTTTCGGTAATTTCCAATATCCATAATTGCTATTACATCATCAATGTCATATAAAACATAATCTTTTTGCTGTTGTAATTTAGCTAAAACATCTACTTCACAAACATTCACTTTATATCTCCTTTTTCTCTTAATTTTTGAGCAAAGTTTTTTATTTTATTAAATCGGTGATATATCCCTGATTTTGTAATTTTATTACCGGTTTCAAGTCCTATTATTTCACTAAGTTCAAGTAATGAAGCATCAGGATATTTTAATCTATATTCACAAACTATTCTTTCTTTTTCATCTAATAAATCTAAAACATCTTTTTCAATTATTAAATTAATATCTTTTATTTGATTATTAGAAGTTTCAATTATTCTATCAACATTAGCTTGTTCACAATTATTAAGCCTATTAGTCATATTTTTATGATCTCTATAAATTCGAATATCTTCATAGTACATTACGGCTTTAAAAGCACCAACCATTCTTAAAAAATCTCCAATTTTTTCCGCTTCTTTAATATAAACCATATAATTATTATCACGGTGAAGTACTTTTGAATTTAAAGTATATTTATTTAAAAGATTATTTAAATAATAAGCATACTTTTCATTATTTAAATTAAATTCTAAATGATATCTTGAAGTTTTAGGATCATTGATACTTGCACTCATCATAAAAACGCCTCTTAAATAAGCTCTAGCAAGCTCATCATCAGCAACAATAAATTCTTCAGGTATATCTTTTGTAATTCCTAAATCTTTTACTATTTTGTCTACATTATTTGTAACTTCTAAAATATAATTCATTTTTTTATTATAATTATATCCTTTTCTTACAGTTATTTTAGGATTGATATGAAAGATTTCTTTAATTAAAACAAAAATTCTTCTAGCTACACTATTATTTTCAGTTGTAATTATAATACTATTATCTATATTAGCGGTACTAATAATTCCTGATAATTCTGAAATTCTAGAAGTTTCATTTGTTTCTAATTTAGCTAATTCATCTTTTACAGTACTAGTAAAAGACATAATATCACCTCTAATCTAATAAGTATGATAAAAGGTTAATTGAAACTTTGAGTGCATTATGTCTAATGGTATTGTTTTCAATTAAAACATAGTTATCTTCAATTATATCTACACCTAGTTTTTTAATATTTTTATAATCTATTTCAACTAAATCTTTCTGTTCACTAGCGCCATATTTTTCAATAATTTCTTCAGATATTTTTCCGTTATTAACAACAACGGCATCAACTTTCCTGCGTCCTAAATATTTATTTAATAATCTAATATGATGACTTACTGAGAAATCATCAGTTTCACCAGGTTGAGTCATTATATTACAAACGTAAATTATTTTAGCCCTGCTTCGGCCAATTTCACGTCTTACTTCTTCACAAATTAAGTTGGGAATAATACTTGTAAATAAACTACCCATACTTAAAACAATGGCATCAGCTTCTCTTATTGCTTTTAAAACTTCAGGATTAGCTTCTGGTTTTTCTTTATAGAAAACTGATTTAATTGGTCTTTTATCTTCGGTGATATTGTGCTCACCTTCGACAATACTACCATCTTCCATATTACCCATTAAAATTACATTATCCTCTGTAAGTGGGAGGACTTTTCCTTTTAATTTTAAAAGGGAATTTAAAAGTTCAATGGCATCTGACATATTACCAGCAATATCATTGGCTCCCGTTAATAAGAGATTGCCTAGTGGATGTCCATTTAAATCACTATCAGTTACAAAACGATAATTAAGAACTTTTTCAACGTCCTCATCATCTTCAGAAAGACTTATAAGAACTTTTCTGATATCACCAACAGCAAGCATATTAAATTCTTCTCTAAGTCTACCCGTACTTTGTCCATCATCACAAACTGAAACCACAGCAGAAATATCAAAAGGTAATTTTTTTAAACCTTTTAATAAAACGCTCATTCCTGTTCCTCCGCCTAATACAGCTACTTTAATTGCTTCCACTTTTCCACCTACTTTTTATACTTAGTGCGGCAATAATACCGTCATTAATAGCTGTTGATATTTGATAAAAATCTTTAGAAATAATATCACCAGCCGCATATATGTTTTTCTTTGATGTTTCCATATTTTTGTCTACTTTTATATAACCATCTTTAAGATTTATATCTTTAATAAAATCTAGATTTGGCCTTCCTCCAATAGCAATAAATAAGCCTTTTATATCTAATTTTTCATCATTATTTAAAATGATACTTTCTAGCTTATTATCTTCAGCATTTAATTTTTTTACTTCTGTTTTTTCTAATACTTTGATATTTGGAAAACTTTTTGCTTGATTTATAAGTTCATAACCAGCTTTTATTTTATTTCTAACTAAAATATAAACCTGATTACATATTCCAGCTAAATAAATGGCATTAGTAAAGGCTGAATCACCGCCACCGACAACGGCCACATCTTTATTTTTATAAAATGAACCATCACAAACAGCGCAGTAACTTATACCTTTTATTTTATCTATGTTTTCTAAAGGTAAAGTTTGCGGTGTTTTTCCTACGGCAATTATGATGTTTTCACATTCAAATTCTTCGGTTTTGGTTTTAACTATATAATTATTATTTTCTTGAATACTGATTACTTCACCAAATTTATAATCGATATTATTATTTTTAATTTGATTATACATTTTTAAAGCTAAATCAGCTCCACTAATAGATTCAAAACCTAAATAATTTTCAATAACGCTTGTTTTTAGCATTTGACCTCCGGGAGCATCTTTATCTATTAACAAAGGATTTATCCCAGCTCTTTTCAAATATAAGGAAGCGGCCATACCAGCTGCTCCTGAACCAATAATTATTGTATTATATTTCATCTATTTCGCCTCCATATTATATGGCTGATTTTTCTTTAAACTGATTATAAATAATATAATGCCAGCTAAACACATTAGTATTGATACTACTTGAGCGATTTTTAAATCAAAAAACATTAAACTATCAGTCCTTAAACTTTCGATAAAAAATCTGCCAATACTATACCAGATTAAATATAAACTAGTCATAAATCCTATTTTATTTTTCTTAAGATTTCTTATAAAAAATAAAATTATAAATCCAAGTAAACACCATAATGATTCAAAGAAGAATGTTGGTATATAATATGTCCCTCCAATATGCATTCCATCGATAACGAAGCTAGGAAGGTGCATATCTTGAAGATGGGCTAAAGTTGTGGCTGGCCCGTGGGCTTCACCATTAAAGAAATTCCCCCATCTACCGATGGCCTGACCGATTATAAGGCCAACTACAATAAAATCTAAGATTAATAAAGTATTTTTCTTTTTTATATAAAGATAAATTATTATGAAAATTAAGGCGGCAATAATTCCGCCGTGAATTGCGAGACCTCCGTGCCAAAACATAATAATTTCTAAGGGGTTTTCTAAATAATAATCAAGGTGAAATAAGACAAAATAAGCTCTTGCGCCTAATATACCGATTAAAACTGTGAAAAATATTAAATTCACGATAAAATTTTCTTCAAAACCAAACTTTTTTGCTTCTTTTAAAACTAAATATCCTCCTACTATAACCGCTAAAAAGATAAAAATGGAATACCAATGTATACTAATAAATCCTAAATTAATAACATTATCCATTATTCTTACCTTTTCCATTTAATTTTTCAAAAACTAAGGTATCCATTAAAACATTTAAAGCGGATATTAAGATTGAAGCACATACGGCAAACCAAATTCCATAAATGTGAAAATGAGGTCCTAGAATAATATTGACGATTTTTAAAATAATTAGATTTATAAATGGATAAAACAGTCCTAAAGTAATACCTGTAATAGGAATTGTAAGCCACACTAATAAAGGTTTTATTGTTTTATTTAGTAAATAAATTATTACTGCAGCTACTAAACACCATACTCCATAAAAGGCATTATCAATATATAATGTTTGCTTAAAAATTAGTGATGTTACATATAAAATAACCGCATAACCAAACATTCTAATTATCCAGTCAAAAAGTTTATATAAAGCTTGTTTTGAAAATAATTTTTCGCGCATTTTTTCACCTTCTTATGCCCTCTTTTTATATTATATCATATATAAGAAGTTTATTCGCTTTTTAATTCATATAAAATATCACGAAGTTCCATAGCTCTTTCAAAGTCTAAGTTTTTAGCGGCCTGTTTCATTTCGTTTTCGATGTTAATCATTAATTTTGCTTTTTCATTCTTACTCATTTTTTGTGGTTTTTCTTCTTTAATTTCTTCATTATTAGAAATTAAATCTCTAATTTCTTTAACAATTGTTTTTGGAATAATGCCGTGCTTTTTATTATAATCATCTTGAATTTGTCTTCTTCTTTCTGTTTCTTTAATTGCTTTATTCATCGCATCGCTTATATAATCAGCATACATTACTACTCTTCCTTCAGCATTTCTAGCGGCTCTACCAATTGTTTGAATTAAACTGCGTTCACTTCTTAGGAAGCCTTGCTTATCAGCGTCCATTATGGCAATTAAACTTACTTCTGGAATATCAATTCCTTCTCTAAGTAAGTTTATTCCAACTAAGACGTCATATTTACCAAGTCTTACATCTCTAATTATTCTAGTTCTTTCTAAAGTTTTTACTTCGTTATGTAGATAAGCTACTTTAATATCGATTTTCTTTAAGTAATTTGTAAGTTCTTCGGCCATTCTTATAGTTAATGTCGTAATTAAGGTTCTTTCATTTTTATTTATTTGTTTTCTGATTTGTTCTACTAAATCATCTATTTGATTTTTAGTTGGCTTTACTTCAATACTTGGATCTAATAGACCAGTTGGTCTAATAATTTGTTCAGTAACTTTATGATTACATTTTTCAAGTTCATAGTCCCCAGGGGTGGCTGAAACATATATCACATTATCGGTTTTTTGCTCAAATTCATCAAATTTTAATGGTCTATTATCTAGAGCACTTGGAAGTCTAAAACCATAATCTATTAATACTTGTTTTCGCGCTCTATCACCATTATACATTGCTCTTACTTGGGGAATAGTAACGTGAGATTCATCGACAACTAATAGATAATCTTCACCGAAGAAATCCATTAAAGTTGTAGGAGTTTCTCCTTCTTCTCTTAAAGCTAAGTGTCTTGAATAGTTTTCTACGCCTCTACAAAAACCAGTTTCTGAAAGCATTTCAATATCATAATTTGTTCTTTCTTTTAGTCTTTGATATTCAAGTAATTTATTTTCTTTTTTAAAGTATTCTAATCTTTCTTCTAATTCATTTTTTATTCTTTGAACGGCTATTTTTAATTTATCTTCACTAGTAACAAAGTGACTAGCTGGAAAAATGGTTGTTGTTTTTTTATCATTTAAAATAGCTCCTGTTACGATATCAAATTCACTAATTCTTTCTATTTCATCGCCAAAGAATTCAACTCTTAAGCCTTTTGAATGGTCATTTGCGGGAATAACTTCTAAAACATCTCCTCTTACTCTAAATGTTCCTCTTTTTAAATCTATGTTATTCCTTTCATATAGCATTTCGATTAATTTTTCGATAACTTTATCTCTATCAATCGTTTCTCCTTTATTAAGGGATAAAGTTTTATTTCGGTATTCTTCAATTTCTCCAATACCATATATACAAGAAACTGAAGCTACAACAATAACGTCTTTATTATATAAAAGTGAGGAGGTAGCATAATGACGAAGTTCATCTATTTCATCATTTATTGCCGCATCTTTTTCAATATAAGTATCAGTTTTAGCTACATAAGCTTCGGGCTGATAATAATCATAGTAGGAAACAAAATAACAAACGTGGTTATTTGGAAATAATTCTTTTAATTCCCCATATAATTGCCCAGCTAAGGTTTTATTATGAGCTAAAACTAAAGTTGGTTTATTTATTTCTTTAATAACGTTGGCGATTGTAAAAGTTTTTCCAGTACCTGTTGCTCCTAGTAATACTTGATTTTTCTTACCCTCTTTTATTCCATTTACTAATTCTTTAATAGCTTCGGGTTGATCGCCACTTGGTTTAAATTTTGATACTAAATTAAACATATTTTTTCACCTTCTTTTTTAGTGATTTCTGTTAATATATTTTACCATTTATATATAAAGAAAACAAGATAACTAAACTATCTTGCTTATCTTATTTTGAAACTTTGAATCTTTTATTTTTTTGATAATTTTTTAATACAGTTTTATCAAACATAAGTGACAAACTTACAAAAATCAATCAGAACAAGATAAAGACTATATATTTTTTTCTTTTTGTGATAAAATACAGATATGGGGAGGTTTAGTCTGAAAAACAATTATTTTGATGGCTATGTGTTCCTTAAACAAATTGAAAGGAATGGTTGGATTAAAATGAAAAATGAAGAAATTCTTGACAATGCATTTCTAAATGAGGAAAAAGAAATAAATAAAGAAAAACAAAATAGAAGTTTTAAAGAGCACGAAAGACCTAATTTACGCATAAGAAAAGTAGTAAAATCAAATATTACAATTAAACGCGATGATACAGGAAAAATGATAATTCCATCTCGATTTTTATTAGAAGAGGTTAGAACTGAAGAAAATCAAACAGAAAAAATAAATAAAGGAAAACAAAAATCAATCAGAACAAGATAATGGGTTATTCCCTTTTTTTGTGTGAAAATATGAATTATGATTTCTACTATTTTTTATAAACTTAAATCATACTAAACCTAATAATTCCTTTTAATTTATTTCTATTTAAAATTATTTTGAACTTTGAAGATTTTTTTCTAAATAATAGAGGCCGAATTTTTGCATATTTTTGCATTTTTTCGGCCATATAATTTTTTATTAAAATTATTTCATTTAAAAATTTGTAGTATCATAAATAAAAGTAAAGATTACATTCTTTGAAACTTTTTATATAATTTCTTTCATTATTTTAAATTAATTTATGTGAATTATTTTTAAGAAAGGTTTTTTCATTTTTCATAATTGCGTTTTCTTTACTTTCGTACTTACATTATATAATATATATGTACAAAAGTAAGGGTGAACTTAATTATTTACAAACTAAATAATAATTAGCATTATAGTTGGATATAAATATATGAAAACATATGATAATTAAAAACAAAAACTTTAGCTCATAGTTGGCTAAAGTTTTTATATTAAATAATTTTAGTATTATTCCGCTTTCTTAGATTCATTCTTTACATATTTGATTTTACTAAATGCTAAAATCAAAATAAAGATTGGATTTAAGAACAATAATCCTAATGTATACCCAACACCTTTGCCGAAAGCTTTTGAAAGCATATGTGTCTGGTATATACTAATTACTAGTGCTGCGAGTAAGAAAATAAGTCCAACTACTGGGATAACACTTAAAGCAGCTAGAATTATAACGGCTAAAAATAACCAAGGTGTTACTCCAGAAATTCGATACAATACAACTTGATTGTATATTGGAATAATTGATTTCCAACCTTTTTCACCAGCTTTAGTAAAGATTTTCCACCAAGCAATTATTTGAATAATAGTCCAAACTAGACCGATTGTTAAAATTACTCCAATATACGCTCCAAAAGCAGCAAATATAGCATTTTGAGTTTCTGGATCTAAACCACCTACTAATTGCTGAAGTTGTTCTGGTGTTTCAATACTACTAACATCCATTTACATATTCTCCTTCCTTATAAAAATTATACTAATTAGCCATAGATTTGTCAATTTTTTTAATATTTATTTTAAAATATAATTTAAAATAAATAAACTTAAAGAAGCACCTAAAGTATCAATAAAAATATCAAGTAATTTAGGAGTTCTACCATCAATAAAAATCTGATGAACTTCATCACTAACAGCATATATAAAACAGAATATAATACCAATTATTAATTTATTATCTAAATTATATAATCTTAAATTTAAAAATAATAATATTCCTAAAATAAAATATTCCATAAAATGAGCTGTTTTTCTTACAATAATACTTATTTCTTCATCTTTATTTTTAATATTTAATATATTAGTTATTGATGATACAAATTTATCACTAACGCCAGTACTTTTATCAGCTGTTTGATTTGAAAACATAAATATTATTATTAACCATATAACTAATAATGTACCTAATATTATTTTTGGCATTGTATCATCTCCTTTATGTTAATCTCTAATATAAATATCTCTTGAATATATTTTATTCATTACATCTTCTATATTTTCATCTATTCTATTGGCAATTATTAAATCACTTTGTTTTTTAAATTCATCTAAATTATTTATTTTTTCACAATTATTAAAATTATCTTCTTTTAATATTGGCTCATATATAATTACGTTTACTTTATCTTTAAGCATATTTATAACATCTTGAATAGCACTAGCTCTAAAGTTATCAGAATTTGATTTCATAGTTAGTCTATATATTCCAACTGTTTTAGGATTTTTTTCTAAAATCATATTTACAATATGTTTTTTTCTTGTATCATTAGCTTTTACAATGGCTTCAATCATATTATTTGGAACATCTTTAAAGTTAGCTAAGAGTTGTTTTGTATCTTTAGGAAGGCAGTAGCCTCCATAACCAAAAGATGGATTATTATAAAAGTCCCCTATTCTAGGATCTAAACATACTCCTTCAATTATATCTTTTGTATTTAAGTCTTTTACTTCAGCATAAGTATCCAATTCATTAAAATAAGCAACTCTTAAAGCTAAATATGTATTAGCAAATAATTTAACTGCTTCAGCTTCTTTTGAACCCATTAAAAGTATTTTTACGTCTTTTTTTAAGGCACCTTCTTTTAAAGCTTCAGCGAACTTTAAAGCTTCCTTACTTTTAGAACCAACAATGATTCTAGATGGATATAAATTATCATATAAAGCTTTACCTTCTCTTAAAAATTCAGGAGAAAACATTATATTATCAATATTGTATTTTTCTTTCATTTTATCGGTAAAACCTACAGGTATAGTTGATTTTATAATTATAGTTGTTTCTAATTTCATATCTACTACTTTTTTAATAATATCTTCAACAGAAGATGTATCAAAATGATTTAAAACATCATCATAATTAGTAGGTGTACTTATAACAATATAATCAGCATCTTTAAAAGCTTCTTTATAATCTAAAGTGGCTTTTAGATTTAATTTTTTATTTTTAAAATAATCTTCTATCTCTTTATCTTTAATTGGAGATATTCTATTATTAATCATATTTACTTTATCTTCGATTATATCTAAAGCCACTACTTCATTATTTTGTGAAAGTAATGTAGCTATCGATAATCCAACATAACCTGTTCCTGCTACCGCTATTTTCATATTGATTCACCTTCTTTCGTGAAGAATCTAATTTTCTTTTTCTTCGTGATATTCTTGTTCTGTATTGACATTCCAAATATTGTTCTTGTCTTTAACACCATTTAAAATATTTTTAACTGTTTCAAATGATGTAACCATTGAATGATCCATATTGTTATATCTGTGTTGTCCATTTCTACCAACACAATATAGATTCTCATAATTATTCAAATATTCGATTAATTCATCGATCTTATCATAAGTGTCAAAATATGCTGGATAAGCTTTTTTTACTTTTTCTCTGTGACTATCTAATACACTTTCTTCACCTATTATTCCCATTGATACTAATTCTTTAGTGGCAAACTCAATACATTCTTTATCACTCATATTCCAGAATGAATCACCCTCATCACAGAAATATTCTAATCCTATCCATACTGTATTATCAGGATTTTTTACCATATATGGTGACCAGTTATTGAATATTTGTATTCTTCCTAATTTTACATTTGGTTCTTGAACATATATCCAACAATCTGGGACGATATTATTTAATGTTTTAATGTCAGTTTCATTTTTTAAGTTTAATTTATTTACTAAAAGTCCTACTGTAACAAAGTCACGATATGGTAGTCCTTTAGCTATATCGTAATACTTCTTAGGTGCTTTTGTTTTAAAATCTACTACTAAATCTTTAAGTGGCATTGATGATATAAATATATCTCCTTTTATTTCTTCTTTTTTATTTTTTACTTCACAAGTGACTGATGAAATTTTGTTTTTGTCATTTTTTATTTCAACTACTTTATATCCTTTTTTAATTGTTCCGCCCATTTTTTCAAAATCTTTAGCTACTGTTTCCCAAAGTTGACCTGGGCCATATTTTGGATATATAAATTCTTCTATTAAAGATGTTTCGACCTTTCCATTATTAATATGGAATACCTTTTTAAACATATCTTTTATTATTCCAATAACTGATAAACCTTTTACTCTTTGAGCTCCCCAATCAGCTGATATTTCACTAGGATGTCTTCCCCATAATTTTTCAGTATATTTTTCAAAAAACATACTATATAGTTTTTTACCAAATCTATTTATATAGAAATTTTCTAGTGATGTTTCTGGCTTTTTAACTATAGTGCTTTTTAAATAGCTAAAACCACCAGCTAAAGTTCTACCTAATCCCATATTTTTAAAAGTCTGTAGTTTCATACTTATTGGATAATCAAAGAATTTTTTTAAATAATATATTCTTGATACTCTATTTCTTAATAGTAATACTCTATCTTCCTTTTCAGGATCTGGTCCATTTGGGTTTAGATTCTTTTTTCTTCCTAATTTTTTATCATCGTATGATGGTTTTCCCTGTATTGGCATAATGTTTTTCCAAAACTCCATTACTTCTTCATCTTTTGAAAAGAATCTATGACCACCGATATCCATTCTATTACCGTTATGTTTTACAGTTCTAGATATACCGCCTATTTCATTACTTTCTTCTAATATAATTACTTCATAGTCTTTGCTCTGTTTTAAAAGTTCATAACCTGCTGTAAGTCCAGCTGGACCAGCACCTATTATTATTACTTTTTCTTTCTTCATACTATCACTCCTACTCAATTACTTTGTATAATACCTTTCTAGCCCCAAAGTTCCATATAAATACTATTATTGTTGATATAATCTTACTTACCATATAAAATAAGGCAATTTTCTCAGTAAATAACCATAATAACAATGTATCTAAACCTAAACCAATTACTCCAATAATGGCATATATTGTAAATTCACTTATTTTGGAAATACTTACATTATTACTAAAGACAAATTTTTTACTTAATATATAATTAACAATTAATCCTAGAGTAAAGGATAAAACATTAGATACAATATAATGAATATGAAACATATCGGTAAATACATAAAGCATTCCAATGTTTACTATGGCTGCTATACCACCAACAAATCCATATCTTATAAATTGTAAAAATGAATTATTGGTTTGATTTATAAATAGCTTATTTATTAATTCAGTCATTTTTATCACTTCTCTTTACTTTATTATTTAAACTTAAGGCATATATTAATAGCGGAACTGCACAAATTATCTGTGAATAGACAAATCTATATTCTTCACCAGTTATTAGTAACATAATTACTAAAGTATTGGATAAAACTAAGACAAATGGTAAATAGCTTGTCCATTCTTTTCGTTTTTTAAATATTGTTATTGCTATTGAAAATACAATTATAAATAAACTAGTTCCAACACTGAAAAATATATAGTTTAATGGTGATGCTGATACAATTTCCGTATATCTTTCATACCATCCACGAGTGTATTTAACAGCAGCTGATTTAGAATCTAAAATTGTAAAAGTTGTATCAGGGCTTTTAAAATCAACCTGATTTCTTATCTTCCATATTGGGCTTGTAACATTCATATATGAACGGATATACATATTTGGATATTTTAAGCCATACTTTATATAGAAATTTACAATTTCTTTAGAATTTTCACGTCCCCAAATAAAGTAGCGTTTTTTAACTTCTTTATCAAACTTAAAAGGATTGAAATTAGCTGGTCGATATTTTTCTTCCCATTTTTCTTTAGGTGCTAAATCATCAAGTAATTTTTGATCTTCTTTAGATAACAGAACATTTTGATGATATACATAAGCTATTTGGTTCATTGGGACACCGATAAGTTCGGAAATTCCACCATCTTTTGACATATTTAAGCTATTATAAACAGGGCCATATAAGATAAATCTAAATAATATTAAACCAATTATCGTAACGGTATAAAATAATCTTTTTTCCTTAAAAAATATTATCAAGAGGACAAACATCAAAAATACATTAGCGATACCATTATGTCTAACAAGCATTATGCCTAAGCTTGTTATAATAAGTAATATTTTGTGACTGTTTTTATTTATCCACTCACCTTTTGTTAGAACTATTTCAATTAATAGTAATGTTCCTAGGAAAAGAAGATAGGAAAATGGGCCATCTTTTCCAATATACATTGCCATTTTGATAAAAGTAGGATTTAATATAACCAATAATAAGGTTATAATAGTTCCTTTTTTATTAAAGAAATATTTTCTTAAAAAATAACAGAAATATAATAATATAGCACCTACAATTATCAGTTCAAATATTGCACATGATGCATAGCTATTATATATAAGTGAAGGAAGCTTCATAAATATAAATGTATGAATGAATGGATGCCAATTAGAATATATGCCACTTTGAACTTCTTTCCATTGACTTGGTGTATCTGCAGCTTTTAAAACAGCTGGATAAAAGGCTATAAAAGCAAATAGCAATACTACAAATATAATAAGTCCATATACAATAAGTTCTTTTTTATTAAATTTTTCTTTATTAGTTGGCAATTTTAAATTAACAATTTTAGGGAAAATAATGTTTAGAATAATAAAGGAAATTATAAATACTACTATTAAACTAAAATATGAAATGCTTTCTGTAACACTAAAACAAATAGCTATAGAAAAATATATTGATAAAAGTGTAATTAAAATTTCTTTTAAAATTTTATTTTTGTTCATTATTTTCACCTTCTTTCTTATTTAACCATAATGAATATATTAATAATGGAATCATACATATTATTTGGGAATAGACAAATCGGCATTCATAACCGGTAAGTAAAAGCATAATTATTGCTGTGTTTGAAAGAACTAAGACAAATGGTAAATAACTTGTCCATTCTTTTTTTCTTTTATTAATAGTAATAAATAATGAAAATACAATTATAAATAAGCTAAAGCCTACTCCAAAGAAAATATATTTTGAAGTAATAATACCGCTATATTTATCTACATAATTACCAACACGAATACTTACTGGTGAATTTTTGCTACTTCCTATAAACTGAACATTATCTTGAATTTTCCATATTGGACTGGTAACATTCATATATGCTCGAATATATTTATGTGGATACTTAAGTCCATATTTGATATAAAAATTCATTATATCTTCAAAATTATTAGATACCCAGTTTCTATATGGTTCACCATTATCGTGAGTATATATTCCGTAAGTTTTCCCGTGACCTTTTAAACTATTAAAAGTAGCTGGTTCATAATATTTATTCCAAGTTTCTTTATCAGCAAATTTATCTAATAATTCTTGTTCATCTTTAGTTATATCGATATCTTGATGATAAACATAGGCAATTTGATTCATCAAAACACCCATCATTTCTTCTTTACCACCATTTGGTTTTATATTTAAATTATCATATATCGGGCCATATAAGATAAATCTAAAAGCAATTAATAATATACCGGTAATAATGTAAAATTTTTTATTTTTATAAAATATTGATAGAAATAAGAAAATTAGAAATACACTAACAATTCCATTATGTCTAAATAGCATAATACCTAAACTGGTTAAAATTAATAATATTTTATTTTTATTGTTTTCTATCCATTTACCTTTTGTTAGAACTATTTCAATTATGAATATTGTTCCTATAAACATACACCAAGAAAATGGAATATCTTTGTAGATATACATTGCCCATCTTATAACTGCTGGATTTAATATAATTAAAAGCAATGATATTATCGTACCTTTTTTGTTAAAGAAGTATTTTCTTAAAAAGTAACAAAAATATAGTAAAATTAAACCAATAAACAATAATTGAAATATCGCACACGAAACATAGCTATTATGAAACAATGATGGGAGTTTTAAAAATATTAATGTTTCTACTACTGGATGCCAATTAGAATATACGCCACTTTGAACTTGTTTCCATTGAACTTCTGTATCAGTATTTATTACACCTGGATATGAGGCAATAAATGATACTACTAAAAATATTAAAATAATAAATCCATATATAATAAGTTCCTTTTTATTAAAGTTTCCTTTATTCTTCTTAAAACTAAAATCGGTTATTTTTGGAAAAATTTTATTTAAAATTATAAAGGAAATTATAAATAAAATAAGCATAGCTATTAATGATACTTTTTCAAATACATTATAAGTAATAGCTACTGAAAAATATATTGATAAAAGTATTGTTAACATTTTTTGTAGTATGTTATTCACATTATCACCTTCTTTTTATTTAAATCTAGTTAATATATGATTTCCAGCATTGGTATGAATTATTTCACCGGAAATACAATTTGAAAAATCGGAAATTAGAAACAAAACTGTTTCAGCAACTTCTTCTGGAACAAAATATCTTTCACAATTTTCTTTACCAGAATATAAATCACCATTTTTATCTATACTAGTCATTTCCGTAGCTGTAACTCCAGGAGCTACCCCATTAACTCTAACTCCTTTGCGGTAAAACTCCGTTGATAGTCCTTTCACTAAACTATTAATGGCTACTTTTGTTAAACCATAAGGTATATTGTCACAATAATCACCTCGCTCGGATGAAATGAAAATTATATTTGCCCCTTTTTGATCTATAGCTAAATATTTTCTTAAAAAATGCTGGGTAAAAAAGTAACTACCGTATAAATTTGTTTCCATTTGATTTTTAAAGCTTTCTTCGGTAACATCGAAAAAGCTTTTTTCGTGTAATGAAATACCAGCATTATTAATTAAACAGTCTATTTTGCCATATTTTTCATAGATTTTATCAATGATATCTTTTCCTTTAGCAAAATCTTTAATATCAAAAACCATATATTCACTATTTTCGCCAATTTCTTTTGTAGTTTGGGAAAGCTCTTTTTCATTTCTTCCTGTTATAATTACTTTAGCGCCTTCGCTTGCTAATTTTTTCGCTATTGCTTTTCCTAAACCTTTTCCACCACCAGTGATTACTACTACTTTGTCAGTTAAACAATGTTTCATATCACTTTGAATAATTTCAGCTTTAATTACTTTTGGTTTATGATCATAAGCAATATATTTAAATGCTCTTTTGAAATATGTTCCTAAACTCATTTACAACATACCTCCCCTATATTTTTATATTTTTCTTTTTATTTATGAGATAATAAATTCTCTCCTTAACTTGTTTATATTGTTCGGTTTTAAATGTAAATAGGACAAAAATTACCATTACAATTCCAGTTATTAAAATGCCATCAACTATAAATCCTAAAATACCTTGTATTGGAATGATATTGATAACAAAACCACTTATGATAAATGCAATAGCAGTTACAAAAAAGTAATATGCGTATGTTTTATAATATCTTAAGGGTGACGTTCCAAAAGCATTTTTATGTATAAAATATGGTTCATAACTAGTTAAAATAAATAATCTTGTTATAGATGTAGCTATTAAAACACCAAACATTCCCATATAATTTACTAATATTATAGATAAAATGACATTCGCTAAAGCTGTTATAATTGGAACAAAACGGCCTTTTCTAAATAAGCCTAAAGTATTTCTATATGTATAATTAACATACCTCATACCATTTATATAAAAATCAAGTCCCAAAGCTATACTTATGCTTAAGCCTAAAATATAATTATTTCCTAACCAAATAGTTACAAAATCATTTATAAGTAAGGTCATTGCGATAGATATATAGCCATATACAATAAACGATATAAACATGATCTGATAAAAGACACTTTCTTTTTTTGCTTTTTCTTTTATCGTATTTAAATTTCCTATACTTGATGTTATTGATTTAAACACAGAATCAAGTAAATTTTTTATCGAAGATGTTATAATGGTATAATTTGATAAAAGACCAACGGCTCCTACACCTAAAAATGTCGAAATTATAATATTATCAGTACCTGTTGATAGTACATATCCTAACTGATAGAAAAATAATGATTTAATATCGTTGAAAATACTTTTTTGTTCAGCTTTATCTAACTTTTTATATTCCTTTTCTTTGATATATGGGTACATTTTATCAGCTTTTTTAGAAGCTATTATATTATCTAACAATGTCGCTCCAATTTGTAATAATAAATAGACAATATAATTATGTGTAATTAATAAAAGTATTATTTGTAATATGTCTAGTACAATAGATATTACAAGCGAAATAAGACTTAATATATAATCTTTTTGATGCCCAGTTATTATCGACCTTTTATACACAAAAAAGTACGACATTGTTGAATTTATTAAAAATAGGATATAAATAAATATTAAATTTTCACTAATATTTGGTTGTTCTTTAATAAAGTAATGTAAGAAAGGAATAAGACACAAACCCATAACTAAAATAACTATGCCAATTATAAAATAGACTTTTTTATAGAAATGAATTAAAGTTTTTATTCTTTCTCTATCATCTTCAGCTATTGGTTTATACATTTTATATATTATTGCCGTACCAATTCCAAGTTCGGCAAATGATAACATTGTTAAAACATTGGTAAATAAACCATTAACACCTAAATATTCAGTGCCTAGTGTTTGTATAAATATTGTTCGGCAAATAAAACTTATAATAATGTATATAACTTTTGAAATAATGGTGACACTTGCATTTCTTGCTGAATTTACAGTTCTTGATTCTTCCATATTTCTCCTTTATATTTAATTAATGATTTTATTTATTTTTTTAATAATTTTATAGAGGAAAAAACGAGGTTTTAAAAATATTTTGCTTGGTAAAGACATTTTATGTTCCTTTAAATACTTTATTAATGCTCCACTTTGTATATCGTCGGATAGTAGAAATTTATATTTGAAAAATTTTTTGTTTTGATGATAAACTTGTAAATCAAATACATTTTTATAATCCTCTAATTTATTTATTGTCTCCAAAACTAATAATGTTCTCACACATTTTTGACAACAAGAACAATTATATCCATTATCTTTTGGATTAATACAAACATTTAAGTATTTTTTTGCAATATCCCAATCATTTATTTTTTCGATTTTTTCAGCCCTTGTATATTGACAGCCATCTATAACTAATTCAAATATTTCAGTAGATATCAAATGTGGCATATAATTTTCGGCATAACCAGCCATATCTATATCCCGTTCGGAAAGAGAATACTTGGAATTATCATCATATGATGAGCTACTAGATGCAACATACCTTTTTATATATTTTTGTAAACAAAGAATACAAGAATATATAGCTAAATAACCAACTTGTGTCTCTCCTACCTTATGTGTAAATGCATGCAAATTGGAATCGATTAAATATACAGGCAAGCCTAATTCATCAGCTGCACCTTTGTTTAATTTAGCTCTATCAAGCCAAACTTGCCTTGTTTTTTCATTTTCATAATCGCCGTGAGTCCCACAGTTTGCGAAAAATAAACTATTTATTCTAAAATTTTTATCAGTAGTTTCTATAAAATTGTCATATATGGTAGTAAGGCAATCTACTCCACATGATATGCCAGTTCCGATTAAATTAGCTGGTCCTTTATCTGCTACTTTGAAACCATCTACAGTAAAATTAACTTTCTTAGTATAATCAGAAAAACCATCAAATATATTCATTAAATAATGTGTAATATTATGATAGAAACGTGGAGAAATTTTTCCTTCTATATGCACATCTTGGTGATAGTGCATTCCTAAATAAAGTGGAACTAAAGTAAAGGCATCATATACATCATCTGTTAACATATCAGCATTTTTATTTTCAACAGCTATCCACATTGTCTTTTCTTCAAATGGATTTTCAAATTCAGTAACATTAAAATCAGCTTTTAAATATGTCCAACCATTGTTTTCTTCTTTTCTTAAATTGCTTATTACAAACATATACCTTCTCCTTCACTTATTTTTTTATAATTTTTTTTAATCTATTTATGTTTTTTTCTCCTATTACATTTTTTATCATTTGTTTACCAGAAAAAGTTTGCACTAAATTATTCATTGTATTTAAGGCATCACTTTCTAGTTTTGCATCAGTAAAAATTTCAAAGATAATTGATTTTTCATTATCATTTATAAATCTTTTAATATTAGTTAAATATTCTTCTTTATTAGAGGCACTTAAATAATCAAAGCCTAAATCTTCGGCATAATCTTTAACTAATTTTTTTGATTTATTACCATTATGCCCATCGGCAGCAATAAATTTTTCGGCCATTCCACTATCTAATTTACTTGCCCTATGTCTAGCAAGATGAAATTCTGCACCACAACCATTATTAATTACAATTAACCTTAAATTGTTTTGAATTTCTCTATTTCCAAGTGAATTCATATCGTAGAAAAATGCTAAATCACCAACAATTCCATATACCTTTTTTGATGGATTATTTAATGATGCGCCAATTAAGGAAGAAACATTGCCATCAATTCCAAAACCACCAGTGTTGCTATAACAGAATAATTTTTGTTTAGGACTAAAATAATTCCAAGATCTTAATGTGTTTAAAATTCCTAAATGAAGAATACTGTTTTCAGGTAATAAATCAATGGTATTTTGAGCTACCCATATATTAGAAAATGGGAAATCTATTTCTTTTAATTTTTTATTTACCATTTCTTGTTCTGTAAGCCATTTTTGATAATACTCATTATTAGTAAAAACCTCTTTGCTATTATTGTATTTTTTGAAAAACTCAAGCTCATCCATTTCAAAAACATAACGTAATTTTTTAAATGGATCTCTAATTTCACCATCAGGATTAACTCGCCATACTGTTTTTGGATTTAATGATATATAAGCTCCAGACACATCACCAATATGGATTAAAGTATCAATGTTTTTTAATGGTGAAAAATATCCATTTTGATCACATATTAAATTAGGCATAATTTTATATTTACCGTGATAATTACTTGTATGGTCACATAAAACTACAGCATTATATTTTTGGCAAAATTCTTCAACCTCTTTTGTTAAATTATCACTCCATTTTTTATGAGAACCTACAAAAATAGCTACATTATTAGAATTAATTAATGGAATATTGTCATTACTTTCAATTCTATCTATTTTTCTTTCTGAAGGAATCTCTGGAACATCAAAATTGTTGCTATATGTTGAGACTAAGTTGATATGTACTGGTCCACCACCGTTATGTCTGCATTCCAATAAAGCTTTATTTATATTTAGATTACATGCCCATCTATCTTCTTCGGAATGAACAGTATCAGCTAAAATGCTTACTTTAACCATATCATTTAATGGATTACTTCTATCTATTACTTGCGCAATATGCTGTCCGATTCGGCCAGGGTGCTGGGCACCAGTTATCGCAATTATTGGTAATTTTCGATAATAAGCTTCGGTCAAACCCGAAATGTAATTTCTTGAAGCTGTTGCTCCCGTACAGGTTAAAACTACTGGTTCCCCGCTTTCGGTAGCTAAACCACAAGCCATATAACAAGCTGATCTTTCATCTACACAAGAATAGATTTCAAAAAACTCATCATTTTGAATACTAGCTAAAAAACTAATATGAGTTGTTCCTGGACTGGCAATAACCTTTTTAATATTGTGTTTTTTAAGTAAACTAATTAAGATTTGCGCATTAATCTCATCAGTATATTTATTAGCCATATTTATTCTTCCTTTCTTTTTATTTTTTTTCTTCTATTTCACTTTTATTTTCTCTAGTAAAAGCATAAGTATAAAACATAAATAACATTGAAATTAAAACTGTTTCTTCGTAAATGGTAAAAATTCTCGCATAAGCCGTAAAGATTAATAAAGTTACAAAGATAAATAACTTATGCCACTTATTTAAATTTTTAGAAAAACTGGCAATAACTGAGTAGAAAAGATTTACTAAAATTAGTAAGTATATAATGCCACCTGTATAAATTCTTGGTACCATATCATTTAAAGTAAAATGATTAGGTAAATAAGGTGTTTGTTCTAATAAAGAAATTGCCCCTATTCCTTTACCAAATAAATAACCATTTCCATTTTCTAAAGAATATTTAAGTAGTTCGATTCGCTCCTCACCATTTCCATTAGAATTATCTGATAAACTATCAGTAACATTATCAAAGGTTCTTGTAATATGTTGTTCGATAATATCTTTATCAATGAACTCTTTAAAACTATCATTGAATGTATACACTCCAAAAACAATAAAAACTATTGCAAGAAAGCCACAAGTGATTTGTCCAATTCTTTCTCTTTTTATTTTGATTTTATTTCCACTTTTAGAAAATAAAGCGGTAAAAATCATTGGTATCAAGAATAACATTAACAAGAAATAATACATTCTATTATCATTAAAAGCTGAAATATAAATTGATGAAATAATTATAAAGATAAACATTATTTTAGCTATTTTACTTCTTGTTTTATTTTCATCTTTTAAATAAATATAATTAAGCATTAAACAAACTAATGTAAAAAAACATAATCTATGTGTACCATTAGTCCCAAGAAGTCCACATATTTTATCAAAATTCCACTCCTCGCCATATGGGTTAGAAAACAAAAAACCAGGGACATAAATTTGAATAAAAGTAATAATAGTATTAATTACACAATATGCATTTAAAATTATAAAACTCGGATTAAGAATTAATTTCTCAAATTTTTCTTTATCAGCCATAAAGAATCTAAAACATAGAACAATAGATAATGGAATAATTCCACGGCCGATAACTTCTTTAATCCAAAGACTATGAGCATCAGTAAGAATATAATTTATTACCAGATAAAGGATATATATAGCAAATGCCATAATTTCCTTATAAGTAAATTTCATTTTTTTGTAATTTATTATAAGTAATACAGCACAGGTTCCAACAGCTACATACCTTACTAACCACATTTGATTAGCCCAAACTAGAAATAAAACGCAAAAAGTCATCAAATAAAATGATACAACACAAATTATGTCATTAGTTTTTAATTTCATATTTTCACCCTTTTCTTTTATATATCCATAGATTTTTTTAAATAATCTTTAGCCTTTTCTTTTTCTATTTTCAATATTTTATGACTTTCATTATAATCTTTGTTTAAATTATCAGCTGTTAGTCTTCCTTTATAAGTTTTGTCTTTTAATTTTAACAATGAAAGTAATTGTTCAATTCTGGTATACATTTTTTCTTCATTATCATTGCGTTCATATACTGTAAATGGTGTATCAAATAATACAGCAAATACACAAGCGTGAAATGAATCGGTACAAACTAAGAAAGCATTTTTTTCAAGATATAAAAATTCCTCTGGGCTTAAACTATAAAATTCACTATCTTTATCTAAAATATTAATAATTTTAGCGTTATTTTGTTTCGCAAATTTTTTTAAATCGTCCTTTATTTTTTTATCTTGCTTACCAAGAAAATATGTTAATATATATTTTTCTGGAATATTCTTAGGTTTAACTATTATTTGTTCCCATTCTTCTTTAGAAAGTAACATTGTTGGATCAACTAAAACCTCTGATTTGATTTTTAAATCTTGTAGTATTTGTTTTCCACTTTCTTCTCTTACAGAAACACTTTTAAAATTACTCAAATATTTTTTATACTCTTCTTTTACAGAATCTTTTATTTTTGATATTCCAAAACTAGCTGCATAAGAAATATTTTTTTCTTTAGGTGAATATTTAAGTAGGGTCATATCCTTATTTACACTTGCAAAATTATAATTCCATACTTGATCACTGCCAACTATTAAATAATCATAATGTGTATGTATTTTTTCTAATTTAAAATAGAAAATTGTATTTAAATATTTCTGAGAAAATTTTTTTAATTTTTTATATTTTAATTTATCTTCCTTAGAAATAGTGATTTTTGTTTTTATGTTTCTTTTTATATCTTTTAATGACATATAATTAACTGTCTCGACTGTAACTCCAATATCTTCTAAAAAACATTTTAAAGCATAATTTTGAAGACGATTACCATAGTTTATATAACCATTTAATGTGACAATTCCGACTTTTTTCATATGTTCCTCCTTTTTATATAACTATATAAATTAGGATTTAACCTAAAGATAAAATATTTGAGTTTATTTTTAACTGAAATATTTATTGTTATTTTTTTTCGGCAATTATTAAATTTATCTAATAATTCCTGTTTTTGCTTTTTATCTAAAATGTTAGTTAAAATACTATAACAATGCATTATTGAATCCATAACTCTAAGAATCGATTTTTCATAATGAAAATTATCGTTTTTCTTTTTAAATTCTTCTGCCCAATGTTCAAAAGCACCAATTTCATCTAATCTATCTATATTATTTGTTGACATAATACTATTTGTGTGAATCACCCTATTATATAAAGGAAGATTTAAATACGAAAATTTCTGGCATTTTGATAAAATATCATAAATTATATAGGTATCTTCATTAATTGTATTTATGGGATACTTGCAAGATTTTATAATTTCTGATTTATATAATTTATTTATTGGGTTGCCAAGCCTTCTTTCAGAAAATAAATAATCAAACATTTCTTCACCTTGAGCAGTAAATGAATTTCTTTCTTCAGCAATTAAATAATTTTTACTAGGAGTGTGCTGAAGAATATCACACATCGAAAAATCAGCATTATTTTCTTTTAAATTATCATACAAATATTGGCAGTAATTAACATCATAATAATCATCACTATCGCAAAAGCATAAATATTTTCCTTTTGCTAAAGATAAACCAACATTTCTTGTATAAGCAATTCCCTTATTTTTTTGATGATGTACTTTTATTCTTTTATCTTCTTTTTGATATTTTTTGCATATATCTAAAGATTTATCAGTAGAACCATCATCAATTAAAATAATTTCCAAATTTTTATATGTCTGATTTGTGATGCTGGTAATACATTTATCTAAGTATTTTTCACGATTATATATACATACTATTACGCTTATTAAATCTTTGTTCATAATATCTCACTTTTCTAATATTTCATCATATAATTTCATTATATTTTCAGCATTTTTTATATCACTAAATTCTTTAGCTCTTTCATAACCATTTTGGCTAATTTTGTTTCTTTCTTCTAAAGGCATATTGTAAATTTTTATAATAATATCAGCCAAATCTTGATAATCATTATGTTTATAGATAAAACTTGAATTTTTAGTTACTATTTCTGGGCAAGCACCAGTATTTGGAACAATAGTAATTAATTTATTTGTCATATATTCAACAATTACTCTTCCAAATGCTTCTGATTTTGAGCACATAATTCCAACATTATAATCTTTCATAATAATATCAATATTATCGATAAAGCTATGAAACTTTATATTTTGAAGATTGTAATTTTCTATCTTATTAAGTAGCATCTTTTTATAGTCTTTATTTGCTTCACCATAAAATGAAACATTTATATTTTTGCGTATTTCAGCAGGTATTAAATTTAAAGCTTCTATAAGTTCTAATTGGCCTTTGCTTTCTTGAATGCCTCCTAAAAATAATATATTTAAATTTTTATCAGTATTTGTTTTTGCTTTTTCATTTAATTGAACGCCATTATAAATAACTTTTATTTTATTTTTATCAATACCTTTTTTTACAAAATTCTCTTTTATCACATTAGATATTGCAATAAATCTATCAGTATTATTATTTAAAAATGTTATATATTTTTTTCTTAAATATAAAAGTTTATAATCACTATCGCCAAATTCTCTTAAATGCATAATATGTGGGATATGATATTTTTTACTTAATAAAGCCCCAAAGTCATCACGATTTACATTAGTATGGATTAAAGATATTTCATTCATATCAATTAATTTATCTATCTGTTTTAAGGCTAATTTATTGCGAATAAAATATTTTAATTTTAAAAGTGGAAATAATATTTTTTTAGCAACTTTTTTAAATTTTGTAATTCCTTCACAAACAGCAAAACCTTCATAATTTAAAATGTAATATTTTATATTATATTTTTCACACATTTTAGTTAATTGACCCTCTTTATTTATAAGAATAATTGGTTCATATTGTTTGTGCATATTTTTTGCCATATAAACAAGGGATTTAGTAGCTCCTCCTATTTGTATTTCATTAGCAATAAATAAAATTTTCTTTTTCATTAAATATCACATCCTACTTGTATTCCAATTCATCATCTGATTCTAAAATAGCAGAATATAATGTTCATATATCGGCAACAAAAATATTAAATAGTTACGTCAATGAAAATAACAATAAATTGTTTCAACATTATATTTTGACTATTTATTTTATTTACTATCACGCACCATTAATTTATATAATTTAAAATAATCAATTTTGATTTTAAATAACTTTTTTAAAAATCCTACTTTCCAATTACTATCTAGTAAATCTTTTATTAATCTTTTAGGTCTAAAGATATAATAAATTAAGCTATGAGGATTTGCTAAATAAAACGTTTTGGTATCTAAGTAAGTAATACTTCCAAATAATTTAATATCATTTAATGTGGGATATAATCCAAGTTTTTTAATGCCAAACGAGGCTATATAATTATCTATATTTATAACATTTCTATCAATAGCACTATAATTTTTTACAAAATCTAAAGCACCATTTTGAATTAAACGAAAGATTTCATTTTCCCTTGAAGAATATTCATATTTTGCTAAAACCGGGTTGATTCCATTAGAAGTTTTTTCATACTTAATTGTTGTACCGTGATTAGCAGAAAACAAATTTTCAAATAGGCTTATAAAAGCTCTAATTTGTGTTTCATCTGATTTATAATTAAACAAATACCCATATTGCTTATTTCCTTTTTTTATGTTTTTATAAGCATTTGATAATTGACCTATATAATACCCTGTGATATCAGCTGATATTTTATTTTGAATGCAGGCATTAGTAAGTGCTGATTGCATTGAACCAGACCAACCAATATCTGAAATAGCTAATTTGCCATTAAAATCTTGCTCTTTTAAATATGAAAGTAAATTGATTTCCTCTTTTTTAGCGTTTTCTTTAATATCATTTTTAATTTCATTAAATAAATCTTCAAAATTAAAAATATTTTTGATATTTTCCTCTTTATTTGTTTTATATTTATTTAAAAAATCTTTATAATTATTAATATCTAAGCCTACATTAATAAAGAAACTTTCTAAATCAATTACTCTTCGCATTTTACAAATTTCAAATACTTCTTCTAAAGTATTTATATTTTTAAGCAAACTAACTCTGGTACTTCTTCTTGATACATATAAATATTTTGTTTCTATATCAGTATCATTTATTAAATCAAAGGCTTTTTTTAATAAAGCTCCTTCTCTAGATAGGAAAAATATTTTATTTATTTTTTCTTTTTTAACATTTTCTTTTAACCATTTTGAATATCCAAGTAAAAGTATTCCTAATGTTTCATAACCTATTTTGTAATAAATATCTTTATCAGGTAGATTATTATTAATAAAATTTTTAATAATATTATCTTCTAAAGAATTTATTTTGTAGTCTTTATAATATCTAAGTTTATTTATTTTTTTAGGAATTAATATTGATTTAATCCTATAAAATTTTGGCATTAAATAATCAGCTCTTTTAGAATCTCCTATATGTAATAATTCATTAGATTTAATATTTAATTTTTTTAATATATAAGGATATACTTTTCCACAATGTTTATTTAGTTTTATATCATTAGATAAAAACATATAATCATAGTTGATATTGGCATTTTTTAAAATTTGTTTTAATGTATCTTTTTCAAGATACATATCTGAAGTAATAATAATTTTTTTATTCTTTTCTTTTGCATATTTATATATAGGATAAAAATCTATATTTTTTTGGCAAAATTTTAATTCTAATTCTATTTCTAATTTTTTTATTTCTTCTTTATTTTTAATATCAATTAACTTATAAATATCATTTATATCTGGTTCTCTATGGTTAGTTAAATCTCTAGCTTTTCTTTCGGCATTAATTCTAATTTCTTTAAAGTTTGTATGATTATATTTTTTTCCGATTAAATCAAATATGTCAGCCGGATTTTCTATATTTCTTTTAATTAATGTATCGAAAACATCAAAAGATATATAGTCATATTTATCTATTTGTTTTTTTATTTTTTTATAATCATACATATAACCACCTACTTGCCGTGTACTTCCTTTTCTTTTAATTTAATAAATAATCCTTTAAAATGTTTTCTTACAAAATTAATAACATTACTAAACCATATACAAAGAGTTATGTTGTTTAATTTCATCGGTATAACTAATATCTTAAATTTTACTGATAATGATTTAGCATTTTTTAAAGCTTCTTTCGTATATTTATGATTTAAAATATATTTTGTTTTTTCTCTTACTTCTTTTTTAGTTAAATTTTTATTGTCAGCTAATTCTTGAATACACTGAAACACACGACCTATAAAATATGAATCAATAGCATCTCTACTTTTTTCATCATCTAACATATTCCAATGTTTATAGAGTTTTAAAACGTGTTCATAATGTTCAATTCTTTTTTCAAACATATTAGGATCACTATAATTTATCATTGTTTCTGCACCTTTTCTTGAACGATACCAATGATATTTAGCCATTGAAGATACGACTACTTTACCTATATCCATTAAAAAAAACATATTAAAATGATGATCATCCCATTTGGTATCTGGAAAAATTATATTATTTTTGACAACAATTTCTCTTTTAAAAAGCTTGTTCCAAGGTAAACTTAAAAAACTGTTATTAAAATATTTATAAGCATTTTTGCGGAAATCATTTTTATTTGTATATATAGCATCTTCACAAGAGGTACTGTAGGTTATTGTTTTTCCATTTTGATAATATTCCATTAAAAATCCAGTAACTACTAAATCAGCATTATTATTTTTAGCTAGTTCATACATTTTTTCTAAATAATCTTTTTCAATCCAATCATCTGAATCAATAAAGTATAGATATTCTCCTTTAGCTTTTTTTAAAGCTGCATTTCTAGCAGTTGGTGCGCCGCCGTTTTCTTTATGAATAGCTGTTACTCTTTTATCTTTTTTGGCATACTCATCACATATTTTTCCACTATTATCCTTAGAACCATCATCAATGACGAATAATTCAATATCTTTAAATGTCTGATTTAAAACGCTTTCAATTGCTTTTGATAAAAATTCTTCAACATTGTAAACCGGCATTATAATGGAGATTTTTCCTTTTTCCATTTTTTCCACCTACTATTTTTACAAATTTTATAATTAATAATGTGATTAAAAAAATATCTCTGAATATTTAATTCAAAGATATTTTTTATTTAATGTATGGTTATGCCATCATATATTCAACTAAATTTTCAATGGAAGTTTTTTTAAATTCATCAGATGGGTGGGCGTATAAATTAATGGTAATATCAACACTTGAATGACCTAATATTTCACTTAAAGTTTTAAAATCCATTTTTGATTCAAGTGATCTAGTAGCAAAAGTATGTCTTAATGTATGAAAATTAGTATATTTAAGATTAGCTTTCTTCATTATTCTTTCAAAAAACCTTCTAAATTGTCTTGGATCATATAAAGATTTGCTTTTTGATAAAATAAAATCTTCATTTGAACCTTTAAATTTTAATAAATAGTCTATAATAAAATTAGAAATTGGTATTGTTCTAATTGAAGTTTCACTTTTAGGTGTACTTTCAATTAAAATGGTTTTTGATTTTATATTAGGGTTTTCATTATAAATTCTTTCAATTGTCCTGTTAACTGTTACAGTTTTATTATTAAAATCAATATCTTCCCATTTAAGACCACAAACTTCTCCTATACGAAGTCCAGTATAAAGGGCAAGCAATAAACAAGCTTTTCTAATATTTGGCTTTTGATATAATACTTTTTCTAATTTTATTTGTGATTCTTTTGATAAAACACATACTTGTTTCGCTCTTTTTCGGATTTTTAAATTTGTTAAATCAATGTTTTTACACATATTTTTTTTAACACCAGTTTTTAAAGCAGCCTTAATAATATAAAGTAAAGTTTTTTGAACTGAAATAGATACTTTTTTCTCATTTAAGCTATTAAAATATAAAATAATATCATTAGCAGTAACTTTCTTTGCTCTTTTGCCAGCAATATTACCTTTAATATATCTTTCTATTAATTGTTCATACTTTTGCCTTGATTGAATTTTTATATCATTTTTTGTTTTTACCCACATATTAACGACATCTAAAAAACTTTTTTTCTCCCATAACATTAACTTATGCATATTTTTACCTCCTTTATTTTGCCCCATATTTACTTCTTTTTTCTTCCAAAATATTACAATATGCAACTTTTTGCAACAAAATTTATGAATTTTCGACAAATTTATAAAAAACATAGTATTTTATGGTATAATATTGCTATGTGATTTGCCCTGAAATTAAATATTCAGAGATATTTTTTTAATCACATTATTAGTTTAGAAAAAATAGGTGAAAGTATGCATAAAGATATAAAAATAATCATTGCCACTCATAAAGAATATAAAATACCAAATGACAATATGTATCTTCCTTTATACGTTGGAAGTAAAGGGAAAAAGAACATAGGTTATAAAAGAGATGATACTGGTAAAAACATTTCTTTAAAAAATCCATATTTTTGTGAATTAACAGGTTTATATTGGGCCTGGAAAAATCTAAAAGTAGACTATATTGGTTTAGTACACTATCGTAGGTATTTTTCTTCTAAAAAGAAAAATAAAGATAAATTTGATTCTATTTTAAAAAGAGAAGAATTGGAAAAATATTTAAATGAATATGATATAATCGTTCCTAAAAAAAGAAAATACTATATCGAAACAATTGAAAGTCATTATAAACATACAATGAAAGAAGAAACTTTAGAAGAAACAATAAAAATTATAAATGAAAAATATCCTGAGTATGTTAATAGCTTACAAAAAATAATGAATAGAACTTATATGCATGCTTTTAATATGTTTATTATGAAAAAAGAATATTTAGATGAATATTGTACTTGGTTATTTGATATTTTATTTGAATTAGAAAAAAGAATGAAAAATAAAGAATATGATGCTTTCCATTCTAGATTCTATGGAAGAATAAGTGAAAGATTATTAGATGTTTGGCTAGATTACAAGGGTTATAAATATAAGGAAGTACCATTTATGTATATGGAAAAAATAGACTGGATAAAGAAAGGAACTGGCTTTTTAAAAGCTAAATTTCTAGGTAAAAAGTATGACAAAAGTTTTTAAAGAACCAATAAGAATTTTACAAATAGGTATGCATAACCAAATAGGCGGAGTTGAAACATATTTATATAATTATTATAAAAATATAAATAAAAATAAAATTCAATTTGATTTTATAAATTCTTATGATTCTTTATGCTTTGAAGATGATTTGAAAGATATGGGAGCAAATATATACAAAGTACCTAATTTTAAAAAGAATCCTATAGGATTTTATAGAAGTATAAAAAAGATAATTCAACACAATAATTATCAAATTGTTCATATTAATATGCTGTCTGCCGCAAATATATTACCAGTTTTAGCAGCAAAAAAAAGTAAAGCTAAACATATAATTGTACATTCACATAACAATGACACGCCTACAGGTTTTTTAAGAAAAGCATTGGATAAAATAAACAAAAAAGTGTTATTGAAGAATGCAACAGATTTCTTTGCTTGTTCAGATTTGGCAGGGCAATGGATGTTTGGAAATCATAAATTTACAATTATTGAAAATGCCATTGACCTAACAAAATTTAAACCAAATAAAGATATTAGGAAAAGAATAAGAAAAGAATTAAAAGTGGAAGATAAATTTGTTATAGGTCATATTGGTAGATTTTCATATCAAAAAAATCATGAATTTTTAATAGATGTTTTTAATGAAGTACAAAAAAAGATAAAAAATGCTGTATTGTTATTAATTGGCACAGGTGAACTTGAACAAAAAATAAAAAACAAAGTTAATGATTTGAAATTAAATGATAAAGTTATATTTTTTGGGACAACTGATAAGGTAAATGAGTATTTTAATGCAATGGACTTATTTGTTTTGCCTTCAAGATTCGAAGGATTTGGAATAGTCGCTATAGAAGCCCAAGCAACAAAAATAAAAACTATTTTATCAACTAATGTTCCTGCTTCAGTAAATGTATCCAATTTAGCTGAATTTTTGCCAATAAGTGATTATAAAATATGGTCAAATCATATTAAAAAATATTTTAAAAATTCAAATAAAATTAGTGAAGAACAAGATTTTCCTAAAGAATATAACATTAAATATGCAGCTGGTCTTTTAGAAAAAAAATATACGGAAATGAATTAGTTTAATTATAAAAGGATGAGTAATATGTCTAAAAAAAGAATTTTAATTTATGGAATGACGTCTGTAATCGGAGGTTTAGAAAGATATTTAATTAATTTTTTACAAAATATTGATTCTACAAAATATGAAATTGATCTTTTATTAAAAAAAGATATTATCGGAACTAATGCCACAGAAATAAATGGATATTACCATAAAAAGTATATATTTCCACATCCTAACTTTTTTAAACATCCAATAAAAACATTTATGTTTTGTAAAAAAATTGCTGAAGAAAAGAATTATGACATTGTTTATTTTAATATCATAAATGCAGGGTTTATTTTATGTGCATTGCCTTTTAAATTATTTTCTAAAACTAAAATATATATTCATAGTCATAATGACAATGATGAAAACAAAATATTTACTCATTACATATTTAGACCATTGTTAAATACAATTACTGATAAAAAATTTGCTTGTTCTATTTCAGCTGCTAGATGGATGTATGGCAAAGTTCAAAAAAATGTAATTTTAATTAATAATGCTATTGATTTATCAATATTTAAAACTGATAATAAAGTTCGAAACAAGATAAGAAAAAAATTAAAAGTAGAAGACAAATTTGTTATAGGACACGTTGGAAGATTTTGTTATCAGAAAAATCAAGAGTTTTTAATAGATATGTATTATGAACTTCAAAAAGAGGTTCATAATACAAAATTACTTTTAATTGGAACAGGTGATTTAGAGTCAGAAATTAAAAAGAAAGTGATAAATTTAAAATTAAATGATAAAGTTATATTTTTTGGGACAACTGATAAGGTAAATGAGTATTTTAATGCAATGGACTTATTTGTTTTGCCTTCAAGATTCGAAGGCTTAGGAATTGTTGCTATCGAGGCACAGGCGATAGGACTTCCTTGTTTACTTTCAAATAAAGTTCCAAATGAGGCAAAAATAACCAATATTACTGAGTTTTTACCATTTGATAAAGATATTTGGAAAAAGAAAATTATTAATATAATGAATAAAGATATTAAAATTAAAAATAGGAAAGCAGAAATTATAAAAGCTGGATATGATTTAGAAACAGAAATTAAACGTATAGAAAAATATTTTTAAAATCTATAGAAACGGGGTGCTAAAATGACATTTTTAAGAAAAACTTCAAATTTGCTATTAAATAAGCCAATCATAATATTTATCGTATTTATGTTTCTCATAAAACCAGGGATAGTAAATCTGAATGGTACTATAAATATGCTTTACAATGTAGCGAGTGTAACATTAATAGCAGTTATCATATTGTTGTATATCTTGCGAGGCAAAATTTCTAAATTACAAATAGCACTTATTATATTTATTTCTTGCTTAGGAATTTCCACGTGTTTTGGAACACAAGACTTTAGTACATTCGCAAAAACTTATAGTATGATATTAGGAATCAGTTTATATACTGAAATGGTTATTAATACTAATTTAGAAAAATTTTTAAAAGCACTTACTGCCTTAGTATCTGTTTATATAATTTTAAATTTTTTAACTATATTATTTGTGCCTCATGGCTTTATTGGTGATGGAACACTGCATGACTTTTATTTTTTAGGATATGATAATGCCTCAGTTCATACGATTGTGCTTGGATTGGTTGTCGTAATGATATCTTCTCATTACTTTCATAAAAAATTAACACCATTTGCACTTATTATGATAGGAATAGGGGCACTATCTTATTACTTGGTATGGGCTGCTTCCTGCTTGGTTAGTGTTTCATTATTAGTTTTTTATGTAATATTTGTATATAAAAGGCAATTTTTTAAAAAATTCTTGAATTTTAAGGTATTATTTGGTTTTGCCATATTGTTTTTCCTTGTTATAGTTATACTTAGATGGCAGGATATATTCTCATGGTTTATTGTTGATGTATTGCATAGAGATTTAACTCTAACTGGAAGGACATATATTTGGGATAGATGTATGACACAAATAGGGAACCATCCTATTTTAGGCTTAGGTGTTCAAGCCGAAGCAGTTCGTTTATCTACATTAGGAATTTATCATGCTCATTCTGGATTATTAAATGTATTACTTGAAGGTGGAATTATTGGATTTGTGGCTTTCTTAAATATCTTTAGAGTAGCAACTAAATCATTAACAACTAAAGAAAACAAAGTAAATGAATTTTCAGCAATTTGTACCTTTGCATTATTTATATATTTTATTTCTACATTAGTTGATGTTATTGTAGATAGTTATTTATTCTATATACTTTTAAATATTTGTTATTTCATTCCTTTAATAAAAGAAAAGTTTGAAGAAAGAGAAAAGTTAAATGAGAATACTGATAGTTAATAGATGTGTTTTGCCATTACCAGCAGTACAAGGTGGAGCTGTAGAAACATTAATTGAATCTTACTTGGAAGAAAATGACAAAAAATATCACGATGAAATAGATGTAGTAAGTGTTCCTATTCCAACTGAAATGCAAAAAAAAATAAAAAAATACAAATATAGTAATTTTATATATATAAAAAATAAAAGTATAAATAGTCTATATAATCTTTGCCATAGAACTATCAAAAAGTTGGGAAAATATATTGGTGATTATTTTATAAATTCAGCTATTAAAGAGATCAAAAATAGTAAGAAAGAATATGACATAATAGTTTGTGAAAATGAGCCAGTATATGTAATGTTGTTAAAAAAACATTTTAAAGGAAAAGTAGTTTTGCATTTACACAATGATTTTCTAAATAGAGAAACACCATTTTATGAAGATATTATTCAAAGTTGTGATTTAATATTACCAGTAAGCAATTATATAAAAAAAAGAGTTAATTGCCCAAAAAAATGTATTACTACTTATAATGGAATTGATTTGAAGTTGTTTAAAAATAATAGCAATTCAAAATTAAAAAAACAATATAATATCAACGATAAAGATTTTATATATAGTTATATTGGTAGAGTGTCTAAGGATAAGGGAATTAATGAATTAACAGATGCTTTTATAAAATTAAATGATAAATATAAAGATATAAAATTATTTATTATCGGAGATCCTATAGGAAGTCCTAATTCCAAAGTCGCTGAAAAAGATTATTTTTATAATAGTTTATTAAAAAAGAAAAATAATAATATGATTTTTACAGGCTATATTGATAATAAAAAATTATATCAATATATTGATATAACTAACGTACAAGTTATACCATCTATAGTAAATGAAGCATTTGGCTTAGTTGCTATAGAGGCACTTGCAATGGATAAAAGATTAATTGTAACAGATGCTGGAGCATTACCTGAAATAACTAATAAAAAATATGGAAGAATTGTTAAAAGAGAAAACTTAACCAATAATTTATATACCGCCATGGAAGAGGAATATTTAAATAGAAAGAAAAACAAAAATTGTCTTAATAATTTAAAACAATTTTCAAAGGAAGAATATGCAAAAAGATTACATGATAATTTAATGACTTTAAAATAGAAAGCAGGTGAAGTTATGAAAAAAATAGGAATAATAACTTTTAGTAGAGCTCAAAATCATGGAGCTACTTTGCAGTGTATGGCACTACAAAAAACAATTGCTAATATTGTTAATGATAGTGATGTAAAAGTAATAGATTATCGAAATAAATATGTAGAGCATTCTTATAAAGTGTTTAGTATTGATACAAGCAATATAAAAACTTGTATAAGAACTATTATATCTTCTTTAGTATTTTTTAAGAAAAATTTTATTAGAAATAAAAAATATAAAAAATTTATTCTAACTCATCTTAATTTTACTAAAGAATGTACTACTAAAAAGCAAGTAGAGGAAATTACTAAAGACTTTGATTATATTATTGTTGGTAGCGATCAAGTTTGGAATCCATTTTTTGCTAAAAGTATTGATGATGTCTATTTTTTGAATTTTAAAACACCTGCTAAGAAAATATCTTATGCCGCCAGTCTTGGCTTTAATAAAATGGAAGATAAAAAGTTATATAAAAAGTTATTAGGAAATATCGATAATATTTCTATTAGAGAAAAAGATGGATGTAAGATAGTTTCTAATATTTTAAACAAAGATATAAAAAACACATTAGATCCGACATTACTTCTTACAAGAGAAGAATGGGAAAATTATTTCAATAAAAATAATACACTAACAGATAAATATATATTTGCTTATGTGCCTGGTAATTTGGAAGGCTATGAGGAATTAGTAAATACTGTTTCTGATAAACTTAACAAAAAGGTAGTCAATATAAGAAAAAGAGATACAGGGATTAGAAATATACTAAAAAATGCCTTTACATCCACTCCTGATGAATTTCTAAATTATATTTATAATGCTGATATTGTGGTGACAACATCGTTTCATGCGGTTGTATTTGCATTAATATTTGAAAAGAAATTTTGGGTATTAGCACCTAAAAATAATAGTAGTAGAATTAACAATTTACTTGAAAAGTTGAATTTATCTTATAGAAGTGTAGATAATATTGAAAAATTAAAACAAGTGGATTTGATGAAAGATATAAATTATAAAGATGTAAAAATTAAATTAGAAGAACTAAGACAAGATTCTTTAAATTGGCTAACAAAAATGCTGACTGAAAGTGATAAAAATGAATAGGGAAAGAAAACTATTTAAAAATACAATAATAATATCAATTGGTAAAATTTGTACCCAGTTTGTTTCTTTCTTACTTTTACCACTATATACAGGCTATTTATCAACAACTGAATATGGAATTGTTGATTTGGTAAATACATTGGTTACATTATTGATGCCTATAGTATCATTTCAACTTTATCAAGGAGTGTTTAGAGAATTAATTGATAGTAGAAATAATGAAGAAAATAAAGGTAAAATAATATCTACTGGAACTACTTTAACGACAATGCAATGTATAATATTTTTAATTTTATTCTTGGTATTTTCTCCATTTATAAATAATGATTATAAATTACTGTTAGTTGTCAATTTAATCATCTGTATTTATTTGACATTATTTCAACAAATAGCTAGAGGATTTGGAGATAATACTAGATATTCTATTGGATGTGTCATTGCTAGTCTTTGTACAATAGTATTAAATGTTTTCTTCATTGTAGGTTTGCATTTAGGAGCAACAGGTATGTTACTGGGTACAATGCTTGGGCAACTAATTGGAATAATATATTTTATTTGTTCATTAAAATTAATTCGTTACATTGGTTTTAATAAATATGATGTTAGCATAAGAAAAAAATTATTAAAATATTCAATTCCACTAATACCAAATGCTATATCTTGGTGGCTAATTAGTGCTTCTGATGCAATGATTGTGTCACTTATGTTAGGAGTTGATATGAATGGTGTATTAGCTGCTTCCTTAAAATTTTCTACTATACTTACAGTATTATATGGAATGTTTGATATGGCTTGGATTGAATCTATATCGGCTAATATAAATGATAAAGATATAGATGTATATTTTAATAAGACTATGAATATCATCTTAAAGTTGTTTTTATCATTATGTATAGGAATTATTGCTTGTATGCCATTTGTATTTCCAATAATGATTAATAGTGCTTATAGTGCTGGATATGTGTTAATTCCATTTACTATACTTTCAGCATTATTTAATGTCATTCAGGGTATGGTTATTGTTGTTTTTGCAGCAAAAAAGAATACTGGTTTTGTTTCTATAACTTCAGGTCTAGCTGCAATCATAAATATTGCGATAGATATATTATTGATTAAATTTATTGGATTATATGCTGCTGTTATTTCAACTTTAATAGCATATATAGTTATAGCTATTACAAGATATATTGGAGTAAACAAAAAATATTTTAAAATAAAAATTGAAAAAGCATTATGTCTAAGTGGCTTTGCTATATTAACTTTGGTAATAAGTTGTTATTACATAAATAATATATATCTTAACATTTTATCATTAGGTGTAGCCATTATATATGCAATATTATTAAATAAAAATTCAATTACTACTTTAATAAAATTAGTAAAACATAAATTTGGTAATTGAAATATAAAGGAGAGATGTTTATGTACACAAGTGAAAGAAATATTCAAATATTGATAAGTGTTTTAAAACATAATAATATAAAGAAAATAATTGTTAGTCCAGGAACAATGAATCTTTGTTTTGTTGGTAGTGTTAAAAATGATCCATTTTTTGAAGTCTATTCTTGTGTTGATGAAAGAGCTGCTTGTTATATGGCAAGTGGACTTGCTGTAGAGAGTGGAGAGCCAGTTGTATTATCTTGTACTGGAGCAACTGCCTCAAGAAATTATATGTCTGGATTAACCGAAGCATATTATAGAAAAATACCAATTTTAGCAGTAACTTGTGCACAACATTTTTGTAGAATTGGAAACAATGTGCCACAATCTATTGATAGAACTGCAATACCAAACGATATTGCTAATATAAGTGTTCAAATACCTAAAATAAATAGTATGGATGATGAAATCGGAAGTAATTTATTGATAAATAAAGCAGTATTAGAACTTAAACATAATGGTGGAGGACCAGTTCATATTAATTTAGAAGCACAAATTGAGAGTAATAAATTTGAAGTTTCTGAATTACCACAAACTAGATTTATTGATAGAATTGAAATTTATGATAAATTTCCTGAACTTAAAAATAAAAAAATAGGTATTTTTGTTGGTAATCATAGAATTTGGGATAAACAATTGATTAAAGAGGTAGAAAAATTTTGTGAATTATACAATGCTGTAGTATTATGCGATCATACAAGTAATTATAATGGCAAATATAAGATTATGCCAAATATTATATTGGATCAAGACAATTATATAAGTCCTTTAAATGATTTTGATATATTAATTCATCTTGGTGATATATCAGGAGCTTATCTTAAATTAAGTATGAAAGAGGTCTGGCGAGTTAATCCTGATGGAAAATTAACAGATACTTTTTCAAAATTAAGATATGCATTTGAAATGAGAGAACTTGATTTTTTCCAAAAATATAATGCTGTTGGAAATAAGAAAATTAATACTAGCAACTATTTTGAGTTAAAAAAAGAATTTGATGAATTAGAAGAAAAGGCTTTAAATTGTGATATCCCATTTTCAAACATTTGGATGGCACGTAATACAATTAAATTGCTACCTAAAGATGGTTACTTACATTTGGCTATTTTAAACTCATTAAGATCATGGAATTATTTTACAAGAGAAGATAATCTATATTGTTTTTCAAATACTGGAGGTTTTGGAATCGATGGCTCTTTATCCACAATAATAGGATCTTCACTTGTGAATCCAAATAAAATTTACTTTGGCATTGTAGGTGATTTAGCATTCTTTTATGATTTAAATTCATTAGGTAATAGACATATAGGCAATAATATTAGAATTATGTTTATAAACAATGGTTGTGGAACAGAGTTCCATAACTATAGTCATCCAGCATCTTCTTTAGGAAGTATGACAACAAACTATATAGCTGCTGATGGACATTTTGGAAATAAGTCAAGAAGTTTAGTTAAACATTATGCTGAAGATTTAGGATTTGAATATATAAGTGCTGAAAATAAAGAAGAATTTAAAAAATACATAAAACATTTTACTTCGAACGATAAATATGATAAACCAATTATTTTTGAAGTATTTACTAATTCTGATGATGAAAGCAATGCTTTAAAAACAATAAGAAATTTAAAAAAGTCAACCATTGGAGTTATAAAAAATGCTGCCAAAAAAATACTAAATGAAAATGCAAAAGCTAAAATTAAAAAACTTATAAGAAAATAAATCAATCAAAATACTAATATCACTAAAAATATGAGGATATTAACTAAAATAAAATATAAATAATGGATGGAAGTGATGTTCTTTATGGACAAACTGAAAAAAATATTAATATATGCTTTCTTAATATTTTTAAGTCTTGCCTTTGCCAATAAACTTTTAGATACATCAGTTGTTTTAAGTTTATTATACGTAGGTATTGTTTTGTTAGTCGCTTATAAAATAAAAGTACCAAAGTTTGGATTAGTATTATTTATAGGTGCATTTTTACTAAGGCTAGTAGTTATTTTGATATTTGATACTCCGATAGTAGCCGATCCTGAAATAGCTTATCAAATGGCAAATAATATTGTTTCTGGAAATTTTGATGCAATTGCTCATCATCCGTATATTCAAAAATGGGGATTTAGAATGGGCTATGCTATATTTATGAGTTTACCATTGTTTATTTGTAAAGGTACTATTTTAATAAAACTCATAAACTGTTTATTTACTTCATTAATAGTTTTATTAATTTATTTAATTTCTAAAGAACTTACAAATGAGAAGACTGCAAGAATTATTAGTATTGCCTATATGGCATTTCCATTCCCATTAATATTCAATACAGTTTTAAGCGATCAACATATATCTTCATTTATGTTTTTGTTAGCGGTTTATATTTTAATTAGTAAAAAAACTAAAAATATGAATCATATATTAAAGTTTTTCTTAATTGGACTTGCTTTAGCCATAGGAAATATTATAAGGCCAGAAGCTATAATATTTTATACATCAATAATTTTATTCTTAATTTTAACAAGTAAATTAAAAGATTATAAAAAAGTTATTATAAATATTTTAGTAATGCTTGTCACATATTTTGGGATAACAACTGGAGCATCAGCTTTAGTTACTTATTCAGGCATAAATCCTACAGGATTAAAAAATATGATACCATCTTTTAAAATCGCTATGGGATTAAATTATGCGAGTGGTGGTGATTATGAGCAAACGTTTGCTTCCAAATTTGTAGGCCATTATAAAGAAAATGCTAAAACAAAAGATTCTGATGAAGACTATGTTTGGGCAAGTGATGAAACAAGAAAAGAAATGCTTTTAGATAATACAATAGGGCAATTTAATAAACTTCCATCATTATTCATATATAAAGCTAGAATGTATTGGCTAAATACTAATAGGGATGCAAACCCTTGGATAGAAGATTTTGCTGTAGGTTATTTAAAGAAAGATAATATTACTATTTTTGGACATAAATTTTCTGGTAATAAAGTATTAGGAATAATATATTCCATTAACCAATTATATCTATATATTTTCTTTATACTTATGGTATTTGCTATTTATTTAAATAGAAAGAAAATGCCTAAAGAACAATTCTTTATTTTCTTAATATTAGCAGTTACTACTGGAGCATTTCTAATAGTTGAATGTACTCCAAGATATGCTTATCTAGGACAAATATATATGTTTATAATGTCAGCATATTCTATTAAATATATATTGAACAAAATTGAAGAAAGAAAAATGCTAAAAAAAAGTAAATAAAAGATTTGTTATTTAAACAAATTGTTGTATGAGAGGTGTTTTAATGATAGAGAAGATAACTAATTATTTAAAACTTTTAAGAGTAAAACATTACATTAAAAACTTATTAATATTTCTTCCATTGCTTTTTGGCAAAATGTATTATGATGTAGATAATATATTAATTTGTTTAATAGGCTTTTTGACTTTTAGTTTTACTTCTTCTATTATTTATATATTTAATGATATTTGTGATATTGAAAGTGATAGGAAACATGAAATAAAGAAAAATAGACCACTTGCAAGTAGAAAAATAAGCATTGCCAGTGCTTATAAAACTATAATAATATTATTAGTTATTGTTGCTTTTATGACATATTTATTATACATACTTAATGCTAATATGAACTCAATTTTTCTAGTTTGCAGTTACGTTATAATAAATTTACTATATTCAAAATGGCTTAAACATATTATTTTGGTTGATGTAATTATTCTTGTTTTAAGTTTCTTAATTAGAGTGTTCTTTGGTGCAGCATTAATTGATGTTGAAGTATCAAATTGGCTTTATTTAACAATTATGTCTGGAGCATTCTATATGGGATTTGGTAAAAGAAGAAATGAAATTATAAAAAACGAATCACATAAAGCACAAGCAACTCAATTTTACAACAAAGATTTTTTAGATAAAAATATGTATGTTTGTTTAGCTTTAACAGTTGTATTTTATGCAATGTGGACTGTGGATCCGAACGTAATTGCTCATGTAAGGTATAATTATTTGATATGGACTGTGCCATTGGTTTTAATAATTTTATTTGAATATAGTTTTGCCATTGAAAAAAATGTATATGGTGATCCTGTTGATGTATTAATTAATAACAAAAATATCATTTTAACAACTATTATATATATGTTATGTTTGTTGTTAATGTGGCTTTAAGAAATTAATCAATAATTACAAAAGGTTCTTTTAAAACTAAATATTGATAAAAGCATATTGTCTGCTTTTTAAGGGTGTAAGAAAAATACATAGTTAGAATACATCTAAATAAAATCTTTTTTAGAGATAGTTAAATTTAAATTCTACACCCGGAAAGGTATATGACAAAAAGGGGGGTAAAATGTTACAAAAAATAATATTAGGTACATTATTAGTTATATGGTTAATAATAATATTTATGTTTTCAAACCAAACAGCTGATAAAAGTACTGGCGTTAGTGATAAATTTGTATCATCAATAACTAATATATTAAATATTAAAAATAAAGATGAAGAAATAAGTATTATTGTAAGAAAAACAGCTCATTTTATGGAATATTTTATTTTAGGAATATTATTATTTTTAAATTTAAGATTATATAATTTAGATAATAAATTAATAATTGGTATTATATTCTGTTTTATATATGCTGTTAGTGATGAAGTTCATCAGATTTTTATTGATGGTAGAACTCCTAAATTACTTGATATTTTTATTGATACTTTAGGTGCTTCTTTAAGTTTATTTATTCTTTCGTTAATAAAACCGTAAATTAATGGGCTTTACTATTTGTATAGCCCTTTTTTATTTAAATATATGATATAATTATGTTGTAATTATATTTTAAAATTTGTCATTAAATTTAATAATAAGGAGGATATATGGCTAAAAGAAAAAGTAAAGCAAAAAAAATGAGGACTACTGGTATTATTTTTAGTTTAATCAGTTTATGTTCATTAGGTATATTTAGTTATTTTTTATTAGATTTAAATGTTATTCCAACTAAATATTTAGAAATTGGTTATGGAATTATTGGAGTAATTTATTTAATATTATTTATTATTTTCTTTAAGAAAAAATGTCCAAAATTTTTAAAAATAATGGCATTTATCCTTAGTTTTATTTTATCAGCTATCTTTATAGCTGGAAGTGTTTATCTAAATACTACTAATAAATTTTTTGATAAATTAGGAGTAGGGGAATATGATAAAATTACTTATTCTATATTAGTTTTAAAGGATAGTAAGTTTGATAATATAAATGATTTAAAAAATAAAACTATTGGTTTAATAAATGATGATAATAAAAATAAAGTTAACGAAAAAATCCTTAAAAAAATAAATTATGAAAAAATAGAAAATGATAATTCAAATACTTTAGCTAATAACTTACTTAATAACAAAATTGATGCTTTATGTTTAGAACAAGGATATATTGGTATGCTTTCAGAAGAAATTAATAATTTTGAAAGTAATGTTAAAACTATTTATTCATTTAATGTTTTTGTTAAATCGCATAAAGGTAAATCTAATATTGATACTACTAAAGAAGCCTTTATTATGTATATAAGTGGTATTGATCAGTATGGTAGTGTTAAATCAGTAAGAGGACGTAGTGATGTTAACCAATTAGCGATTATTAATCCTAAAAATCATAAAATATTATTATTAAACACCCCAAGAGACTATTATGTAAGACTTCATAATACAACTGGACTTAAAGATAAATTAACGCACGCTGGTATTTATGGTATTGATAAAAGTATCGATACATTAAATGATATATATGATATTAATATTAATTATTATTTTAGAGTTAATTTTGATAGTTTAATTGATTTAGTTGATACCATTGGTGGTATTGATATTGATTCTGATACCGATTTTATAGCTTTTACTGATAAAAGTGTTCACATTAATAAAGGTATAAATCACTTAAGTGGTAAAGAAGCACTAGCATATGCGAGAGAAAGACACGCTTATGCATCTGGTGATAGACATAGGGGAGAGAATCAACAACAAATAATTAAAGCCATTATTGAGAAAATGACTAGTTCAACAGTTTTACTTAGTAATTATAATCAAATTTTAAATACATTAAGTGGAACTTTTCAAACCGATATGCCTTCTAAAAATATTACTGATTTTTTAAAAATGCAGTTAGATAAAATGCCAAAATGGGAAATCGATGATTATAGTGTTGATGGTAATGGTAGTAAACAGCCAACATATAGTATGCCTAGTACATCACTTTATGTAATGATTCCAAATGAAGAAACTATAAATACTGCTAAAAATAAAATTAAAAATATTTTAAAATAAAACACATTTCTTTATTTAAAAATGTGTTTTTTTAGAAAAAAACCAAATTCTATAAAATTTGGTTTATTGTTTTGTAATTTTAAATGTTGCCTGATAAGTATTTCCCATATCAATTTCATCAACATCAATATAATATCCTAATTTTTCTATCTGATTTGAACAATTTCTAATAATTGTTAAAACCTCATTAAATTTATTTGGTTGAACTAATTGTGGACCATTTTCTTCAATGATATCTGTATTTGGAATATTAAGCGCTGGCTCTGAAGGTGCGGTAAATGGCATTCCTTGTGGTTGTTCTGGTATTGGAGCAATTGGTTCAACTACTGGATTTACTGGTTGATTAAAATTGTTTGATTCTGGTACTGAAAATTCTGGTGTTTGTTGTGGTTCAAATGATGGCATTGGTGCTGGCTCAGGCTGAACTAATTCATTATATAACTGACTATTATCTTGAATAGGCGCTGCTGGTGGCTCAGAATTCATAGCTCTTTGAACCGCCTCAGCAATGCTTGTAGCATTCTGATTTACAGGTGGCACTGGATTAAATGGAGATGGTTCTTGTGGTTGTTCTGGTATTGGTGCGATAGGTTCAATTACTGGATTTACTGGTTGATTAAAGCTATTTGGTTCTGGTACTGAAAAACTTGGTGTTTGTTGTGGTTCAAATGACTGCGGAGTTACTACTGGCTTAGGTGCCTCAGTAGGTTGAACTGGAGCACTTTGTTCTAAACCAGCAGGTGCTGCATTAAACATACTATCAAAACTCACACCATTTGGCGTAGGTATTGGTGCTGGTGCTTGTTCTTCTTGCGCCATTCCGGCAAAATTTACAAATTTATTTTGATCATCAACGGGAACTTCGGTATTTGGTATATTCTCTGGTTGAACATTATTTGGCGTTGGTGGTTGAATTGCTGAAACACCATTTATTGTCATAAGATTTGAAATATCTTTTCCTTGTTCTGGTACATTTATATCTTGAGCTTCTTGCATTATTTTATCGATATCCATATTGCCCTCTTCCTTTCCTTTTAACTTATCTTCTAATTCTTTTGGTGGTTTTACCCTAATAATTTCGTGACTAGCTACAGCTATCGCACGGCGAGGTTTCTTTTGTAATGGTTCTTTGAATAATTCTTCGATTTCATCAGTTGGTTTTATTACTGGTGATATATATAAATCTTCAATTGAACCAGTATACATTTTTTTAGGTTTTTCCTCTTTAGGACCTTCCAAAAGTTCTTTTATCGCATCATCGGTCTTTTTAACCGTTAATCTTTCATTAATAATTTTATTAAGCATCTTTACTTGATCACTTTCATTACGAAGTCTAAGTAATGATCTGGCGTGTCTTTCAGATATTTTTCCGTTTAATAAAGCATACTGAACTTCATCATCTAAGTTTAGTAATCTTATTTTATTAGCAATTGTTGATTGTGATTTTCCTAATTTTTTAGCTAAATCTTCTTGAGTAATATAACCCATATCTAATATTCTTTTATATGATACAGCTTCCTCAATTGGAGTTAGATTTTGTCTTTGCACATTTTCAAGTAAAGCAATTTCTTCACTTTCTTTATCAGTTAAAGTTATAACAATAGATGGGATTGTACTTCTTCCAGCAATTTTACTGGCTTTGTATCTTCTTTCTCCAGCAATTATTTCGTATTTACTTCCAATTTGTCTAACGATAATTGGTTCAATGACTCCATATTTACGAATAGATTCTGCTAGTTCATTTAGATGTAAATCATCGAAATGGATACGTGGCTGAAAACGATTTGGTAAAATATCATTTATGTCTAAATACGTAAAACTGCTAGCGCTGTCCATAAAGTACCCCTCCCTTCTATTCTTTCATAATTATAATACTATTTTTTGGGAAATAATTCAACATATTTTTCTAATAAAAAGAAAAAAGTCTCATATTATAGAGGTTTTTTCTTAATTTCAGTATTTTTTCTAGGATATTTTAAGGAAATATTTCCCAGCCTTTTTATTTTAATAATTGTACGGTTACTATTTTCAATTGGAAGAGTAAACTTATCTTCTTTTATAACTTCAGAATTTAATATTTTTAAAGCATTTTTAGCTAATGATATATCCTCATTTCCCTTTAGGGCAATAAAATATTTCCCGGGTTTTACTAAAGGTAAAGAATACTCTAATAAAACATTTAATTTAGCTACAGCTCTTGCGGTAACAACATCAAAAATATCTCTATTTTCTTTAGCATATTCTTCAGCTCTTATGTGAATACATTCAATATTTTGAAGATTTAATTTAGAAATTACTTCCTCTAAAAAAGTAATTCTTTTTTGCAAAGCATCTACTAAAGTTACTTTTAAATGAGGAAAACAAATCTTTAAAACAATTCCAGGAAAACCTGCTCCTGTTCCAATATCACAGAGCGTTTTTTCTTTACTTAAATCAATTACCCGGCATAAAGTTAAACTGTCATAAAAATGTTTTAAATAAACTTCTTTTTTTTCAGTAATTGCTGTAAGATTGATTTTTTCATTCCACTTAATTAATAACTCATAATACATTTCTAGTTGCTTTAACATATTATCAGTTATATCAATATTAAATTCTTTAATTTTATTAATAAATTGTTCTTTATCCATAATAATCCTTCTTTAAATAAATCATTAAAACACTAATATCAGCTGGATTTACGCCACTAATTCTTAAAGCTTGTCCTACTGAAGTAGGCCTTATTTCTTTTAACTTTTGTTTAGCTTCGCTAGCAAGATTATGCATATCATCATAATTTATATCTTCAGGAATTTTTTTATTTTCAAGTTCATTCATTTTTAAAGCTTCTTCATTTGCTTTTTTAATATAACCTTCATATTTTATCATAATGCCTACTTCTTCTAAAACATCAAATTCATATTCTTTATTCAATAAATGTTTTAAAGATTCAATTGTTACTTCAGGTCTTTTTAATAAATTATATAAAGTCATTCCATCCTTAATTTCAGGTGTATTTATTGATTTTAAAAATTCATTATCATTAGTAGTTACTTTTTTTTCTTTTAATTCACATATTAATTCTTTTATTGCCTGCTTTTTATCTAGAAATTTTTGATAACGTTTTTTATCAATTAAACCGATTTTATAACCATATTCCCTTAATCTTAAATCGGCATTATCGTTTCTAAGTAATAATCGATACTCGGCGCGCGATGTTAATAAACGATAAGGATCTCTTATACCTTTGGTAATTAAATCATCAATTAATACTCCAATATAAGCTTCATTTCTTTTTAAGATAAGTGGCTCTTTACCTTCAATTTTTAAAGAAGCATTGATTCCTGCAATAAGTCCTTGGCACGCGGCTTCTTCATAACCACTAGTTCCATTTATTTGACCCGCTGAATAAAGATTTTCAATGATTTTAGTTTCTAAAGTTTGCTTAAGCTGCGTTGGATAAATAGAATCATATTCTATCGCGTAGGCATATTTTAAAATTTTAGCCTTTTCTAAGCCTTTAAGACTATGAACCATTTCTTCTTGAACGTCATATGGCATTGAAGTAGAAAAACCTTGTAAATAGATATCATCATAGTATATACTTTCTGGTTCTAAAAACAATTGATGTTTTTCTTTATCAGAAAACCTAACAACTTTATCTTCAATTGATGGGCAGTACCTTGGACCAACACCTTTGATATCATCAAGGCCTCCATACATACTCGATTTATTTAAATTATTTTTTATAATCTTATGAGTATTATCATTTGTATATATTAAATAACACGATATTTGTTTATCAACATCATATATAGGCTTCATATCATAACTAAATGTATGATATACACTATCTCCTTTTTCCTCTTTTGTTTGAGTAAAATCAATACTTTGTTTATCAATTCTAGGTGGCGTTCCTGTTTTTAATCTTTTTAAAGTAAAACCATATTTTTTTAAATTATCACTTAAATAATTAGATGGTTTTTCCCCGTGAGGACCTTCTCTTCTTCTTTCACTACCAATTAAAATATCAGCATTCATATAAGTACCTGTAGTTAAAATAACAGCTTTAGCTTTTATTTTGGTTTCATCTTCTAATAAAACACCTTCAACTTTGTTATTTTTGACGATTAAATCTTTAACTAAAGCTTCTAATATATCAAGGCTGTGCTCTTGTTTTAAAGTTTTTAACATTTCTTTTGGATAAGTTATTTTATCAGCTTGGGCGCGTAAAGCTCTAACCGCAAGTCCTTTTCCACTATTAAGCATTTTTATTTGAAGTAAACTTTTATCGGCATTTTTGCCCATCTCTCCGCCTAAGGCATCAATTTCTCTTACGACAATTCCTTTAGCGCTACCACCAATAGATGGATTACAAGGCATATCCGCAATATTGTTTATATTGCCGGTTACCAATAAAGTTTTATGACCTTTTCTAGATGCCGCTAAAGCGGCTTCACAACCAGCGTGACCACCACCGACAACGATTATCTCATAATTCATTTTACCACCTTATTTCTTTAAAATATGTTTTTTATGGAAGAAAAAGAATCAAATGATTCTTAAGTAAGTGAAAATATATAAAAGGTTATTAATGTTACCCCTAATAAAGCAATTATACTTATAATTATTCCAGTTAAACCAATCACGTTTTTATTATGTTTATATCCACTAATAGATAAAATTAAACTAATTATTGGCAATATTAAATAAAAGAAAATATTAGAAACCGCTGATAAAACAAATTCATATGTTCCTTTGCTATATAAGATTTCTTCTTTTATCTCAAGTGGTGTTCCCATACAAGAAAATATAATTAAAGAAGATATTGCTGCTATAGTCAAACCAGCTACTGATAGTCCATTAATATTTTTATGAGGTGTTATCGTTTCTTTTAACATTTTTCCGCAGTTTAAACAAAAATCAGATTCTTCTTTTACTTTTTTCCCGCAATTTGGACAATACATAATAATCCCTCCTAGTTTTAATTATATAATATTTTTATTTATTTGCCTACACAAAATCGGCTAAATAATTCATCAATTAATTCTTCTTCGTAAGTTTCTCCAATTATTTCACCAAGTAAATTCCAAATATTTTTTAAGTCGATTTCAATCATATCTAAAGTAGCCCCGTTAGAAAGTCCATTTTTTACTTCTTTAATAGCAACTTTTATTTTATTTAAAATAGCCTGTGAGCGAGCACTTCCTAGATAACTCATATCTTCGGTTTCTAGTTTTTCTAAATTAAATAATTCTTTTATTTTTAATGAAATACTTTCCATATTTATGTTTTTATAGGCACTTACGTAAATTTTATTTTCTAAATTTTCATCGTTTATTTTTTTATTTAAATCACATTTATTTATAATCGTAATATACTTTTTATTTTTTATTTCATTTAATATTTTTTCATCTTCTTTAGTTAAAGGTTCACTATAATCTAAGACTAATAAAATTAAATCAGCTTCTTTAGCTAGTTTTAAACTTTTTTCAACACCTTTACTTTCTACTATATCATCTGTTTTTCTAATACCAGCTGTATCAATTAAATTTAAAATTATATTGTCGATTATTAGTGTAGCTTCAACACTATCCCTTGTTGTCCCTTGAATTTCGGTAACTATAGCTTTTTCTTCACCTATTAAATTATTTAAAAGACTACTTTTACCAACATTAGGTCGACCTAATATAACCGTCTTTATTCCGTTTTTTAATAATTCGCCATTTTTACTTTCACATATGATTTTATTTATTTTCTCTTCTAAAGAGTCCATACTATCATTTATTTTAGATACAGTCATCTCTTCGATATCTTCATATTCTGGATAGTTTAAATTTACTTCAATATTGGCGAGTATATGTGATAAATCATTTCTTAAATTTTTAATAAGTTTAGATGCTTTTCCACCAATTTGACTAATAGCCATTTTATGAGCTTTTTCTGTTTTCGCATTTATTAAATCAATTATACCTTCAGCTTCCGTTAAATCTATTCTGCCATTTAGAAAAGCCCTTTTTGAAAATTCACCCGGTTCAGCTAATCTACAACCTTCTGAAAGTAATATTTCTAAAACTTTATTTGTCGTAGTTATTCCGCCGTGGGTGTTTATTTCAACAATATCTTCTCTGGTAAAAGTTTTAGGAGCTAACATTTTAGATACTAATACTTCATCTATTTTTTCATCTTTATATATTATATAACCATAATGAATAGTATGGCTTGAAGATGTTTTAAAATTTTTGTTAGTAAATATTTTACTTACAATATCAACCGCTTTACTACCACTAACTCTGATTATAGAAATAGCTCCAATTCCTTGTGCCGTAGCTATAGCTGCAATAGTATCATTCATATAGTACCTCCTTTAAGTAATGATTTTACAATATATAATGATTTAAGTCAAATTAAAAGAAGATAAATTAATCTTCTTTATATTTTATAACAGTATATCGGTTAGGATTTTCTCCTTCACTTTCACTATATAAATGATCAAATTGTGATACAACATTATGAACTATTCTTCTTTCGTAAGAATTCATTGGGTCTAATTTAACATCAACTTTTGTTTTTAATACTTCCTTACAAATCTTTTTAATTTCAAAACTTAAATGTTTCTCTTTTTTAGCTTTATAATTAGAAATATCTAAATTAACTTTAAAGCCAAAATCACCATATTTTTTAAGGCTTTGACGTAAGATAGCTTGAATACTATTTAAAGTTTTACCATCTTTACCTATCATCATTGCACTATCTTCAGTTACGATAATTACAGAAAAACCAACTTCATTATTAGTAACTTCAATATTAAATTTAGTATTCATTTTTTTAGCTAAATCTTTTAAAAATTCTTTAATATATTCTTTGACTGCATATTTAGTTGTAACTACTGAAGTATATTTTTTTCCTTTAAATAAACCACCTTCTGTTTCTTCAAAGAAATAATAAACTTCATCTTCTCTAACATTTAATTGTTCTAAACTTTTATTTAAGGCTTCCTCTTTATTCTTAGCTTCGTTTCTTACTACTTCTAGCATCTTTTTTCCTCCTTATAATTAATGATTGGATAATTGTAAATAAGCTTCCTGTTATCCAATAAATAATGATACTTGTTGACATTGTGAAAGAAGCAAAGGTGATAAATACCATCATAAAATTCATCATCATTTTCATTTGTTTTTCTTGTTCTGGATTACCAGTATTCATACCAGAATTCATCTTAAATGAGAAGAAAGTGGCAAGTCCAACCATAATTGGTAATAAAATATAAACCCAAGAGCCATTACTAAATGAACTAATAAAATGACTCCAAGAAAGACTTGTTCCAAATAAAGCATTAAAAGGACTGGTACCTAAATTATAAACTAAGAAGTCTCCTTCAAACACCGCTGGAATACGATATAAACTTTCTAAGAAAGCAAAGAATAAAGGTAATTGGATAAAGGCAAATAAACATCCAGACATTGGATTAACATCGTATTTTTTATATATATTCATCATTTCTTGGGCTTTCATCATTTGATCTTGCTGAGAATTTCGATTACGATATTTATTTTCTAATTTTTGTAAATCTTTACTAGCGTCTTTCATTCTTTCAGATTGAAGAGCTGATTTTTGACTTAGTGGAAAAATAATCATACGAATTAGAAGAGTTACTATAATAATTGCTAAACCATAATTTTTGATAATTTCACCAATTTGAATAATAAGCCAACTTAAAGGTTTAATAAATACTGTACTCCAAATTCCTTCATATCCGCCAGAAGCAGGAGTAAATTTTTCACATTTAGGTAATTTTTCAATATTTACATCATTTTTTTTATAAGTTTTTATTACGTCTTTATTTTCAGGCTGACATAATATATTAGAAACTAAATTTTGACCATTTGTCTGTTCTCTAACTGCTCTACCATCATCATCTCTTAAATATTTCGTGCATCCTGTTAGAGATAATGTCATTATTAGTAGAAGAACAATAAGTACTTTTTTACTTTTCATTATGATTCTCCTTTATTAAATTTAATTTTTCAAAAGCTTTAAACAAATTATCTTCCATTTCCTCAAAACTTCTATCTAAAATCCCCTTGCTTACTATTATAATACAATTAAAGTTATTTTGATAGGTTTTTTTATCAATTATATTTTTTAATCTTCTTTTATATTTATTTCTAGTTACAGCATTACCAACCTTTTTACCTACAGATAAGCCAAATTTATAGATATCGTTTGTATTTTTTTCTAAATATATAACATAATCCTTATACTTAAAAGGCTTATTATTTTTGATAATTCGATTAAAATCTTCATTCTTTTTTAAGATATTTATCTTTTTCATACATATCACCTAATATTTAAAAGCCACTGAGTTGCAGTGGCTAGATAATTAATGAGATAAAACTTTGCGTCCTTTTTTTCTTCTATTTTTTAATACTTGCGTTTGCATTCTTGCAAAAAATCCTAATTTTTTACTTCTTCTTCTAGTATTAGGTTGAAAAGTTCTTTTGGTCATCTCTTTCACTCCTCCCAATTAAATTTTTTCCCTTTGCTTAGTTAATTATATAGATAAAAGCCTATTTTGTCAATCTTTTTTCCTTTTATTTATCCACATTTTATATTTTTTATTTTTTTTATCTTTTAATTTATCCACAGTGGTAATTTCTTTTTATTTATTTTGTTTTTTTCGTTTTAAACATATGTGAATTTGGATAATTTTATACCCAGTTGGGGATAATTATTTATCCACAAAAAATGTGGATAAAATTTGTTTTTAATTTATTTGTAATAGATTGCTTACTTGTGGATACTTTTTTTTATTTTTTTCCACAGTTTTTATGGTTTTTTTTATTAAAATAAGGTAAAATGAATGTAAGACCTAATATGTAAGTAAGTGGGGGATTTTATGGATTTAGATAATATTTGGAAAGTTTTTTTAGCAAAAATAAAAGAGAAATTAAAACCGGTTTTATTTCAAACGTGGTTTAAAGATACTAACCTAGTAGAACTTACTGATGAATATGCTTTAGTTAAAGTTCCTTTAGATGTTCATAAAAAACATCTTAAAGAAAATTATAATGACATTATTAAAGAAACTTTTATGGAAGTTACGGGCGCTATTTTTGATTTTAAATATATAACTGAAGATGAAAGCACTGATGACAAACCCGTAATTAAAGAAAATGATGAAGCCGTTTTCGAAAGTAATTTAGATAGCCGTTATACCTTTGATAATTTTATTTTAGGTGAAAGTAATAAATTTGCCAAAACAGTAGCAATGGCCGTAGCCGAAAAACCAGGTAATACTTATAATCCCTTATTTCTATATAGTGGAAGTGGTCTTGGTAAAACCCATTTAATGCACGCAATTGGAAATTATATTGTGGCTAATTCTAATAAAAAAGTTTTATTTGTAACTTGTGAAAAATTTGTCGAAGATTTTATTAATCTATACCGCCGAAAAGAAAATAATTTTAATGATGTCGATAATTTTAAAAGAAAATATAGAGACATCGATGTTTTATTAATTGATGATATTCAGTTTTTAGAAATTGCCAATAAGACACAACAAGAATTTTTTAATACATTTAATGAACTACACGATAAAAATAAACAAATTATTATTTCTTCAGATAGATCACCCGATGATTTACACAAATTAGAAGAACGACTTATTACTAGATTTAATTGGGGGCTTACCATTGATATTTTGCCACCTGATTTTGACCTTAGAATGGCTATTTTAGAAAAAGAAATTGAAGCCCAAGGTATAAGCAGTTTTGTTCCTGAAGAAGTAAAAGAATACATTGCGAATAACTGTACTAGTGATATTCGTAAATTAAAAGGCGCTTTAACTAGAGTCTTCGCATATGCTACTATTATGAATGGATCGGAAATTACTATTGAACTTGCCGTTGAAGCTTTAAAAGATTTAATTGGTAAACACGTTTTAGCTAAAAATAAAATCAATAAAGTTATAAATATTGTGGCAGATAATTATAATATAACACCTGAAGATATAAAAGGAAAAAGCCGATTATCAAAAATTGCCGTTCCAAGACAAATTGCTATGTATATATGCCGTATATATTTAGAAGAATCTCTACCAAAAATTGGAAATGAATTTGGGGGTAAAGATCATACTACAGTAATGCACTCAGTAAATAAAATTAAAAAAGCCATCGATAAAGATAAAGCCTTGGAAGAAGAAATTAAAAAAATTGTTTCTAAAGCTAATCTGGAAAACTAAAGTTTTCCCACATCTTTTTAACAGGTGGTATTTCCTAATTTTGAGCTTATAAATTAACATATTTTTTAGGTTATCCACACAATTCACATCTATAATAAAAATATAATTATAAATAATATAATAAAAGGAGATAAAGAAAATGAAATTAGAAATAAAACAAGAAATTTTACTTGAACATTTAAACTATGTAATAAAAGGAATATCTACTAAAAATTTAAGACCTATTTTAAACTGTATTAAATTTGAACTTACTGATGAAGGTTTATATTTAATGAGTACTGATAATGAAATTGCTATTAAAACCTTTATTTATAAAAGTGAAATTGAAAAAATAGAAGCAAATGGAGAAATTGTTGTATCTGGAAGATATATATATGAAATCGTAAGAAAATTACCTGATGAAATAATTAATATTGAAGAAGTTATTGATTCCAAAATTTTTATTACAACTAAAAATTCATCATTTAATTTAAATTGTAGTGATGTTTCTGAATTTCCAGATTTAGAACTAGAATATCGAAAAGAACCTATTATTTTAAATCAAAAAGTATTTAAAACAATTATAAATCAAACAGCTTTTGCTACTTCAGTAGGGGAATCAAGACCAGTTTTAACTGGAATAAATTTTAAAATAGAAGGAAATAAAATGGAATGCACCGCTACTGATTCATATCGTTTAGCTATAAAGAAAATAGAGTTATTAACTAAAGCCGAAGAAAGTAGTAATATTATAATTCCAACCAAAAATCTAAATGAATTAGTTAAATTAATGCAGGATGATGAGGATAATATTGAACTTCATATTTTTAACAATAAAATAATTTTTAGATTTGGATCACTTACAATGATGAGCCGTTTAATAAGTGGAACATATCCTGATACTTCTAAATTAATTCCTGAAGAGTTTACTTTAAAAATAAAAGTGAGTTTAATGGATTTCTTTAGTGCGATTGATAGAGCTTCATTATTAACCAATGAAAGTGATAAAAATACAATTAAACTTGCCAGTAAAGAAAATACAGTCTTTATTTCTTCTAATATTCCAGAAATAGGAAATGTTGAAGAAAAAATAACAGTGGAAAAAGATAATGATGAAGAAATTAAAATTGCTTTTAATTCAAAATTTATGTTAGAAGCAGTTAGAGTATTAGAATCAACAGATATTGAACTTTTATTTAATGGAGAATTTAAACCAATTATTCTAAAAAATCCTGAAAGTGATGACTTAATTCAATTAATTTTACCAATTAGAACTTATTAAAAGTTCTTTTTTTTAGTTTTTTGACAATAGTTGATAATTTCTGACAATAAAAAAGAGTATAAGAGTACTATCGAATTTTTAATTCGGCAAATTTAGGGGGGATAATATGTTAGAATATGAAATTACGAGTAATACTTGCGCATTAATAGGAATTAGTGAAAATGAAACTGAGGTAATTGAAAAAGATAAACGTTTTGTTATTCCTAAAAAATTAAATAAAGTCCTTAACGATAGCTGTCAATTTTATGGAAGTACTTTAGAAGGAAGAATAAAAGGAAGTCAGAGACAACTTGGAATGAAATATAAATTACCGATTATGGTGGAAAGTAGTAAAGAATTAATATTTTTTCCCACAATTTCACCAAGATTAACTTATTGTTCTTGGATTTCCCTTAAAAATATTAAAAGTTATAGAGATACACCATTAGGTTTAGTTATTGAATTTGAACATAACAACACAATTACCATTTCATTATCATTAGAATCTTTTGAAATGCAAATATTTAGAGCTACCAAATTAATGTTAATTGCAAGAAATCGTAGAAATAATTAAAAATAGGCTAAAAAAAGCCTGTTTTTTGATTTTTTCACCCCATTTTATGGTATAATGTAAGTGGTGTATAGGAGTACTATTAAGGTGAATTTTTTTGAAAATAACCTAAAAAAAGCGAAAAGAGGAATTTATGATACTAAAAGATATAGAAATCAGAAATTTTCGAAATTATGAACATCTAAAACTTAGTCTCGATAAAAATATAAATATTATCTATGGTAAGAATGGTGGAGGAAAGACTAATATCTTAGAAAGTATATATGTTTTAGCATTAACAAAATCTCATCGAGCGCTTAATAATATTGATTTAATTATGAAATCAAAAGAAAAAGCTTTAATAAAAGGTACTATACATAATGATATTTCTTATAATCTTGAGTTAGAACTCACAAAAAGTAAAAAACAAGTGAAAATCGATAATGATTTAATTTTAAAAAAAGGTGAATATATAAGTATGATGAATATCATTATTTTTTATTCTGAAGATTTAGAATTAATTAGAGGTTTTCCAAGTAATCGACGAAAATATTTGAATTTAGAATTAAGTCAAATTTCTAAGAACTATTATAATACTTTAAATGATTATAATAAGCTATTAAAAACCAGAAATGATTATTTAAGAAAAATAGCTAATAAAGAAATTATCGATATGAGTTATTTTGATATTTTAACAGAATATTTAGTTGAAAAAAGTGTCTTTATTTATCAAATGCGCGATAAATATATTGAAAAGCTTAATGAAATTTGTCCGAAAATATATAAAGATATTACTAAGGCTAACAATTTTAAAATTCAATATAACCCATCAACTGATTTAAAAGATAAATCAAAGGAAATGATAAGAGAAGAATTAAAAAAAGTTTTGACGGATAATTATGAAAAAGAAGTTAAATTAAAAACAACCCTATATGGTCCCCACCGTGATGATTTTGAGTTTATTTTAAACAATGAAAATTTAAAAAATTATGGGTCTCAAGGTCAACAAAGAATCGCAGTCTTATCACTTAAATTATCTGAAATACAAATTTTCAAAGATTATAAGAAAAATAATCCAATTATTTTATTAGATGATGTTTTTAGTGAACTTGATATTGATAAAAAAAATAATTTATTAAAATACATCGATAACGATATGCAGGTAATTATTACTACTACTGATTTAGATAATATTGACTCGAAACTAAAAGCAAAGGCTAAACTTATAAAAGTTCATAAAGGAAAAGTAATGGAAGAGGTGAAATAATGGCAGAAAATAATGAACATTATAGTGAATCAGATATTCAGGTTTTAGAAGGCTTAGAAGCTGTTAGAAAAAGGCCTGGAATGTATATTGGAACAACTGATGTTAAAGGACTTCATCATTTGGTATGGGAAATTGTCGATAATGCGATTGATGAAGCTTTAGCTGGTTATTGTGATAATATTGAAATAATTATTAATAAGGATAATTCTATTACGGTAAAAGATAACGGTCGTGGTATTCCTGTAGGAATTCACCCTAAAACTGGATTATCTACGGTAGAAACGGTTTATACAGTTCTTCACGCTGGTGGTAAATTTGGTGGCGGCGGATACAAAGTATCAGGTGGTCTTCACGGTGTTGGAGCTTCAGTAGTTAATGCTTTATCAAAAAGTGTTACCGTAACTGTATATAAAGAAGGTAAAATTCACGAAGCTAAATTTGCTGATGGCGGAAAATGTATTCAAAAATTAACAGTAATAGGTGAATGTTCACCTGAAAGAACTGGAACAACAGTAACTTTTAAACCAGATCCTGATATTTTTGATACTGATATTTACGATTATAATACCTTAATGGTTAGAACTAGAGAGTTAGCGTTCTTAAATAAAGGTCTAAGACTTACTTTAAGAGACGATCGTGATGAAGAAGATACCACAGGTGAAACATTCCATTATGAAGGTGGTATTAGTGAATATGTTAAATATTTAAACCAAAATAAAACCCCAATTCAAAATGAAATTATTCATTTAGAGGGAGAAGAAGATGATATTGTTTTTGAAGTAGCCTTACAATATAATTCAGGATATAACGAAAGTATTTATTCATTTGTTAATAATATTAATACCCACGATGGTGGTACTCACGAAGAAGGAGTAAAAAGAGCTTTAACAAGAATTTTGAATAATTACGCTAGAAAAGCCAATATTTTGAAAGAAAAAGATGATTCTTTAAGTGGAGAGGATGTTAAAGAAGGTTTAACAATGATTGTTTCCTGCAAACACCCAAATCCACAATTTGAAGGCCAAACTAAGGGACGTCTTGGAAACTCTGAAGTTCGTAAAATTGCTGATAATGTTTTTGCTGAAGGCTTTGAAAGATATTTAATGGAACATCCTGATGAAGCTAAAATAATTATCGAAAAAAATATGACAGCTGCTCGTGCTAGAGTAGCCGCTAAAAGAGCTCGTGAGCTTACAAGAAGAAAAAGTGACTTAGATGTTGTAAATTTTGGTGGAAAACTAGTCGATTGTAAAGATAAAGACCCAATAAATAGTGAAATATTTATAGTCGAGGGTGATTCAGCAGGTGGTTCAGCAATTAAAGGAAGAAATTCAATGACCCAGGCTATTTTACCACTAAGAGGAAAAATCTTGAATGTCGAAAAAGCGCGAATAGATAAGGCTTTGTCAAACGAAGAAATAAGAACTATTATAACCGCTTTTGGCACAGGTATAGGACAGGATTTTGATTTAAATAAACTACGATATCACAAAATAATAATTATGACCGATGCCGATGTTGATGGTGCTCATATCCGTGTTTTATTATTAACATTATTTTACCGCTTCTTTAGGCCTATTGTCGAGGCTGGATATGTCTATGCAGCTCAGCCACCATTATTCTGTATTAAGCACGGCAAAACGATTAAATATGTTTTAAATGAAGAAGAAAGAGATGCTTATTTATCAACCCTTAATCCAAATACTAAATATGATATATTACGTATGAAAGGTTTAGGTGAGATGGATCCTGAAGAATTAAATGAAACAACAATGGATATTAATACAAGAGTCCTTAGAAAAATAACTGTAGATGATGCTATTGCGGCCGATGAAGCATTCTCAATGCTTATGGGTGAGGAAGTAGAGCCAAGAAGAAAATTTATTGAAGAGAATGCGCCTTATGCGCAAAATCTAGATATTTAGGAGGTGCGATATGGATGATAAGATAAAAGATAAACTAGAAGAAAATAATATTGTCGATGAAATAAAATCATCATTTATTGATTATTCATTAAGTGTCATCGTTTCTCGTGCCCTTCCTGATTTAAGAGATGGATTAAAACCCGTTCATCGTCGTATCTTATATTCAATGTATGAATCTGGTTATACGCCTGATAAACCACATAAAAAGAGTGCTCGTATTGTCGGAGATGTAATGGGTAAATATCACCCACACGGAGATTCTAGTATTTATGATGCAATGGTAAGAATGGCGCAAGATTTCAACTACCGACATATGCTAGTAGATGGCCACGGAAACTTTGGTAATATTGAAGGTTATAGTGCCGCTGCAATGCGTTATACAGAATCAAGATTATCAAAAATATCACTAGAACTATTGCGTGATATAAATAAAGATACTGTAGATTTTGATCCAAATTTTGATGAATCAGAAAAAGAACCATCAGTTTTACCTTCAAGATTTCCAAATATTTTAGTAAATGGAACAATGGGTATAGCAGTTGGTATGGCAACCAATATTCCACCACATAATCTTGGTGAAGTAGTAGATGGTTGTGTTGCTTATATTGATAATCCTGATATTGATACTTTGGGATTAATGGAATATATTAAAGGACCTGATTTTCCTACTGGAGCTATTATTTTAGGAAATAGTGGCATCAAAAAAGCTTATGAAACAGGAAAAGGTACCATTACAATTCGTAGTAGAGCTCGTATTGAAGAAAATAATGGTAAAAATCAAATTATTATTGATGAAGTACCTTATGGTATAAATACTTCAGAACTTAAAAATAAAGTCGCTGATTTGGTTCACAGTAAAGTAATAGATGGTATTTCAGACTATCATACTGATCTTAAAGATGGTATTAAAATTACTATTACTTTGAAAAAAGATGCGAATGCGCAAGTTGTTTTAAATAATTTATATAAACATACACAATTTCAAACAAATTATGGAATAACTTTATTAATGCTTGATAATGGTGTTCCTAAGACTTTAGGATTAAAAGATATTATATCTAAATATATTGATTATCAAAAAGAAATAATAATCAGAAGAACGAGATTTGATTTAGATAAAGCTGAAAAAAGAGTTCATATTTTAGAAGGATTAAAAATTGCTTTAGATAATATCGATGCTGTTATTAAATTAATTAGAGGTTCAAAAACCGATGATGATGCTAGAGCAGGTTTAATGAATAATTTTGCTTTAAGTGAAGCTCAGGCTAATGCTATCTTAGAAATGAAGTTAAGAAGATTAACTGGCTTAGAAAGAGATAAAATTGAAGCAGAATTAAATGAATTATTAGCTAAAATCGAAGAGTTAAATTCTATTTTAGCTAGTGAAGCTAAAGTGCTTGCTATTATAAAAGAAGAATTATTAGAAATTAAAGATAAATATGCTGATGATCGAAGAACTGATATTGATATGACAGCTATAGATTATATTGAAGATGAGTCTTTAATTCCTGTAGAAGATATTGTTATTACGTTAACTAATAAAGGTTATATTAAACGTATGACCAGTGAAACATATAAAACACAAAATCGTGGTGGTGTTGGAGTTAAAGGAATGGCAACTAATGAAGATGACTTTGTGGAAAACTTAATTTCAATGACAACACACGATTACATAATGTTCTTTACTAATAAAGGAAAAACATATCGAATGAAAGGATATGAAATTCCACAATTTAGTAGACAATCTAAAGGTTTACCAATTATTAATTTATTACCACTTGATAAAGGTGAAGTAGTTAAAGCAATGTTAAAAGTTAGTACAGAAGAAGAAAATAGGTTTATTGTATTTTGTACACAAAGGGGTCTAGTAAAACGCACAGATCTTAAAGAGTTCGAAAATATAAGGGCAAATGGTAAAATTGCTATTACACTTAAAGAAGATGATGAATTAATTTCAGTTAAGAAAACAACAGGTGAAAATGAAATTATTATTGCTTCTTCAAATGGTAGAATGATTAGATTTGATGAAACCGAAATAAGAGTAATGGGTAGAACAGCCTCTGGTGTTAAAGGTATTGATTTAGGCGGTGGAATCTGTGTCGGTTGTGAGATAGCACTTCCAGAGCAAGAAATTTTAGTAGTCACTGAAAAAGGCTATGGAAAACGAACTAAAGCTGTAGAATATCGTATGACACATAGAGGAAGTAAAGGGGTAAAAGCCCTTAATATTACTGATAAAAATGGTAATATAGTTGCATTTAAATTAGTAAATGGTGATGAAGATTTAATGATTATAACTAATAGTGGTATGGTTATTAGGTTAGATGTTAATCAAGTTTCAACAACTGGAAGAGTAGCCCAAGGTGTTAGACTTATTAATTTAAAAGAAGAACAAAAAGTTAGTAACGTTGCTTTAATTCAAAAAAATGATGAAGATACTTCGGATGATGAAAAGCACGAAGAAAATCAATAAAAACGCGAAAGCGTTTTTTATTTAACTTTTAATAAAAACAATGTTTCACGTGAAACATAGAATAAATATAAAAAGAACAATGTTCCACGTGAAACATATAATAAATATAAAAAAACAATGTTCCACGTGAAACATATAATAAATAAAAAAAGAACAATGTTCCACGTGAAACATAGAATAAATATAAAAAGAACAATGTTCCACGTGAAACATAGAATAAATATAAAAAACAATGTTCCACGTGAAACATATAATAAATAAAAAAAGAACAATGTTCCACGTGAAACATAGAATAAATATA
>CANQNL010000003.1 GCA_947625215.1 uncultured Bacilli bacterium
GGCCTTTACTATAAAGACAATTTTAAGTTAAAGGTTGATTTATTGCCTTTTGACTGATAATGTTATTGTGTCAATTCTTCAGTCCCAATATCAGTTAGTAAAGCTTTACCACGATCATCTGGCATAATATATCTTTGATCTAAATATTGCCAAGCTGCAGCAAGTTCTCCGGCAGGTCCACCATATTGCGTTAGAATATATTTTGCCATTTTTAAATCTTTTTTCTTAATGTTTACTGGATATTGAAGTTTTTTTTCATATTTCCACATTTTATTTTACCCCCTTTAATTATTTTCCCAAGGCCAAGGTGCTTTGTTCCAAGCCCAAGGGCAAGTTGTACTGGCATCCACTAATAGTGGACCATATTTGCTTTCATACTCTTTTTTAAGCTCTGAAGCCTTTTTAGTGTATTTGGCAAATAAGGCAATCATTTCCTGATTATCAGGGTGATTGTCTAAGAAAAGATTAAGGTCGTGTGCCGCAAAGCAGTAAGCGTCAAGATAAGTTAATAATTGTCCTCTTTCACTCATTGGTTCAATTTCAAAAGGTTTACTTATCTTGAATTGATTATAGATGTCAGGAAACATATTACCACGAATAAAACCGCCATATGGATCGTATAATGTATTAGGTTCTATGTTTTCTTGATCATATCCGCATTTGTTAAAATTCATATTGTCACCAGCTTGTTTAGCTAGTTTTTGTTTTAGTATTTGGTCTTCAGATATTTTACTCTTTTGCATCATCATATTTACCTGCTGTTGATTTGGCATACCAAAATTATACATTCTATTTATATAGTCAAAGTCATCAGGCATATAATTCATTTTTGAATAGTTATTCATTTAATTACCTCCTCAGTTTAGGTTATGTTAATGAAAAACCTAGGTATGGGTTATTAACTAAATTTTACGAATAAAAATAGGAATTTATAATAAAACACTTGTCAAATAAAGAAATACCTGATAAAATACTATTTGTTATATGGCGGAATTGGTGAAGGGGTTAACACAGTGGATTGTGGTTCCACCACGCATCGGTTCGAATCCGATATTCCGCCCCATATAAAAATAAAAGGTAATCCTATTAAAAGGTTACCTTTTTATGTTGAAAATATTTTCTGGGTTTATAACATTAAATCGGGTTTTATACTACGTAATTACATAATTAATGAGTTGGAATCCATCACATTAAGTTTTTTATTAAAATGCATCTATATTTCAATAAAAAAGGTACAAATTGATGTACCTTTTATCTATGCTTTGATGCTTGATGTGAAATTTGTTCTTCCATCATTTCATCAAGCATAAGTTCAGCAGTTGAATGAATGAAAGTTGTTTTTAAAGAATATAATTCTTCAAGTGATAGCTGTTCTAAATCAGTAATTCCTAAATCATAGCCATTGCCTTTCCATTTCTTTTTTAAACTTTCAAGAGCATTTTTATCTCTAGCCCATGAGGGATTATCTTTTAGGAAATCTTCCATACTATCATATACTTTATGACCATGACCTTCTTTAATTTTATCAGGTGTTGTATATTCATATTTATGGACAGTTCCATCACTACGTTGTTCGGTTTTTGATACTACTTCATCAGTTTCATCATCACAACCAAACCATCCCCATTTTCCCATTTTTTTCACCTCCCCCTGAATTTATAATTAACAAAACCTATTGGTATTTGATAATTGTTAAACCTTTAATTATTTTCTTCAATATAATCTATTACTTTGCCCGTTTCATCGTTAATTATTTCAATTTTATAAAAATCAGGCAAAAAACCTTTATAATTTTTCATAGCCATTTCTAAAATTTTATGAGTAGTCATATCTGTTTCAGTAAGACTATCAAATTCATCCCAATCCATTAGACCATCAAAATCATTAAACAAAAGAGTTGGTCTTTTCCCACCACCATCGCTTAATTTAGTTGTACCATCCTTAAAATAAAATTTAAATCTAAACATTCTATCCCCCACTTTCTTTTTATTAAATATGTTTAGTTAATGATTTATAATTTTGACTATTATCAAAAGTAACATCATTTTTTTGTAATAAATCTTCTAAATAATAGTTGCCATCAAATATATTTTGAATATCATTAATCATATCTATTTTATCATTATTTGTTCCATATATAAACTTATTAAACAGATTTTCTGATTTTAACAGGGATGTAATTGACATAGATATATTTAAACTTTCAAATGATGATAAATTTTCTTTCTCTGATAATGTTAATGATTTTAATAAAAGTTTTAATCTTAATAATTCATTTTTTTTAAGTAATATTTTACTAGAATCTAAATATAGTGATACTAATTTATCAAAGAAAATTGGTAATACTTCATAGTTCAAATAACTTTTTATAGTATTTGCATTTTCAAGTTCTGAATGGATAATTTCATGAGCATATATACCTGAAGTTAGTTCTGATAATTTGTTAGTTAATATATATTCTGAAAAGATTAATTGCATATCTTTTTTATGCTCACCAATATATATGGGTCTAAAAGAACCATATTCAATACTAGAATCTTTATCATAAATTAATGGAATGTCGAAAGGGTATTTTTCTTCTTCATAATTATCAATCAAATCTAGTAGTGAAGAAAGATTACCATCATTTTTTATATTTTCTTTATTGCATTTTTCTATGGTCTTATATTTAATAAATGGTAGTTTTTGTAAACTAATATCATAATGTTTAAAAAAATCTATTGTTTGCTTTGTCATTCTATATTTATTATTGACTTTGGCTATTGGTATTTTATCAAAGTTCATAACACTTAATTTATTTTTTAAATTTAATAAATTGTCATTTAATGTTATAGGCTCAAATTTATAATAATAATTATTTTTTATAATTTTTTTCATCTTTTCCCCCATAATTAAGGCTTAGCTTCCCCTAATGTTGAGATATATACTATCACGGTTTTATTAAAGTGTCAATAAAAAAGGGATTTTGTTAATCAATTCGATGTTATTCGAATATATATTGTGAATCAATAGGAACAAAGGATTTTGTTTTATCATTATAATCTCGAACTATGAATCTCGAATCCAATATGCTGTTTCATTGTAAAATCTACTCGAACTTTTTGGTATAAATGACAATATAGTGATATAATTTATATAGTAGGTGATAAAATGAAATATGAAGTAAAAGAAATACCAATAGATAAAAATGATAAACACATTTATGGCAAAGCTTATATTTTAAAAGGTAAAAAAAGACCACTTGTAATTTTGGCTCACGGACTTGCTAGCTCACATAAAGAAGGAATTTTATATGCTGAAAAGCTAGTAGATAATGGATATAATGTTTATTTATTTGATTTTTGTGGTGGTGGGCCTAAAAGTAAAAGTAGTGGGAAAACTACTGAAATGTCTATTATGACTGAGGTTAATGATTTAGAAATAGTAATTAATCAAGCTAAAACTTGGGATTTTGTAGATACTAATAATATATTTATAATTGGTAGTAGTCAGGGAGGAATAGTTGCCGCTATTGTAGCTTCAAGGTGTATGAAAGATATCAAAGGTCTTATTTTAAAATATCCAGCATTTGCTATTCCAGATCAGGTACACGAACAATTTGAAAGCCTTGAAAGTCTTCCTGAAGTTGCCGATATCTTTAACTGGCTTACTGTTGGAAGAATATATGCTGAAGATATATGGGATTATGATGTTTATGAAGAAATAAAAAAATATAATAAACCAACACTTATCTTGCACGGCGATAAAGATATTCTAGCGCCAATAAGCTATTCAAAAAAAGCTAATGAATTATATCCGAATTCTGAATTTTATACTATTAAGGGTGCTGGTCACGGTTTTACTGGTGAAGCTTTTGATAAAAGTGTTAAGTATATTTTAGATTATTTAAAGAAAAATATAGATTAGGAGATAAAAAATGAACGAACAAGGATTAAATAGATTTTTAAGAGCTCACGATGCCTATTATAATGATGCTTTAAATGAAATAAGAAATGGGAAAAAGGAAGGACACTGGATTTGGTTTATTTTCCCTCAGTTAAAAGGATTAGGCGCTAGTAGTACTAATGCAATGTATTATGAACTTAAAGATATAAATGAAGCTAAAGAGTATTTAAACAATCCTACTTTAAGAAAAGATTTAATTGAAATTAGTGAAGCTTTGTTAATGTCTAATGAATACGATATCACTAAGATAATGCATTATCCTGATAATTTAAAATTACACTCATCGATGACTTTATTTTCACTATTAGAACCTAACTGCAAAACTTTTAGAATGGTATTAGAAAAGTTTTATGATGGCAAATTAGATGAGGCAACAGTAAACTTAATAAAGAATAGTTAGCTACGGTAAAGCCGTAGTTTTTTAATAAAAAAGATTAAAATAAGTAAAAACAATAAAAAATAATGGTATAATGAAAAAGAGAGGGTGGTTTATAAATATGAATTATGATGTAATAATTATAGGTGCTGGTCCAGCCGGTTTATTTACGGCCTATGAACTTATAACTAAAAATAATAAATTAAATATATTATTGTTAGATCAAGGAAATTTTGCTAGTAAAAGAAATTGTCCTATGAAAAAAACAAAGAAATGCGCTAATTGTCCAACGTGTAATGTTTTATCTGGTTACGGTGGTGCTGGTACTTTTTCCGATGGCAAGTTGAATTTTATTCCTAAACTTGGAAAAAGTGATTTATTTAAATATATGGATGAAGATACGGCTAATAAATTAATTGATGACTGTGAAGAAATATTTACTAAATTTGGTATGGATAGTGATGTATATCCATCTAATATGGAAGAAGCTATGAAAATTAAAAGTAAAGTAGCTTTAGTAGGAGCAAGATTACTACTTATAAAACAAAAACATTTAGGCAGTGATCGCCTGCCAAAATATATCGAAAATTTTACTAAATTTTTAGTAGATAAAGGCGTAAATGTAATAGAAAAATCAGAAGTAATTGATGTCCATAGTAAAAATAAAAATAACCACGATGTTATCTGCAAAGAAAATGGCAAGGAAAAAATATATACAGCTTCTAAAGTTGTAGTGGCACCTGGTAGAACTGGGGCTAAATGGGTTCAACATTTAGCGGATAAATATAAAATTCCTTATTTATCTAAAAGCATTGAAATTGGTGTTAGAGTTGAAGTTAGAAAAGAAATTATGGAACAAATTTGTAGTATCATTTATGATCCAACAATCTTTATTCATACTGATACTTATGGGGATGAAATACGAACTTTTTGTACTAACCCCGGTGGCTTTGTAGCCAAAGAAAATTATTATGGATATATATGTGTTAATGGACACGCTCTAAAGGATACAAAATCTAATAATAGTAACTTTGCTTTTATTAGTAAAGTTAATTTAACTGAACCAGTAACAAATACTAGAGAGTATGGTGAGAGTATTGCTAGAATTGCCAATGTATTAGGTGATGGTAAACCAATTATCCAAACTTTAAAGGATTTAAAACAATCTAGACGTAGTGACTGGCACCGGATAAATAAAGGATTTATTACTCCAACTTTAAAAGACTGTGTAGCTGGTGATTTAGCTTTAGTTCTTCCTCATAGGATAGTTACAAATATTATTGAGGGATTAGAAAAATTAGATGAAATAATTCCTGGAGTTAATAATGGTGAAACGTTATTATATGGTCCAGAAATAAAATTTTTTAGTAATGAAATTGAAACTAATAATAAATTTAAATTAGAAGATTATGATGTATACTTTATCGGTGATGGCGCTGGTAAAGCTGGTAACATTGTTACTGCGGCTGCTACTGGTTTAGTAGTTGCTAGAGACATTTTGGATGAAGATTAATCAAAGGTAATATATCTTTAAAATATATTACCTTTTTATCTTGCTTTCATTGTTTTATAACTGCTTTAAAAAAACATAAAATTGAGATTTAACTATTAAAAATGTCAAACTTAGTAAAAAAATGACAACCATATGATGATAAATTTTTACATAAAATAAAGATACTTCTCCATAATAAAAGTTAGGAGGAGTATATGGATAAAAGAGAGATAGTTAAAAAATTAGTTAATCAAAAATTAGATGAAAAAGATCGTGAAGAACTATTAGAAATGGTAGTTAATAGTTCTATCTCAGTTGATATTGATAAAGAACAAGAGGAAAACATTACCTTTGGGGAAAAAATGGCTGATAAAATATCGGCAGTGGCAGGTAGTTGGTGGTTTATTTTAATTTTTTTAATTTTTTTAATCATTTGGATAGTTTTAAACGTTTATATTCTTAAAGATAAAATAGATCCATATCCATTTATCTTATTAAATTTATTATTATCTTGCATAACTGCTGTTCAAGCGCCTATTATTATGATGAGTCAAAATAGGGATGCTAAAAAGGATAGTATGCGAAATCAAAACGATTACATAATTGATTTAAAAAGTGAACTTATTTTAGAAGATTTACATCGTAAATTAGAATTAATATTAAAAAATCAGGCTAAACTTTTAGAAATATATAAAGAGGAATTAGAAAAAGAGGACTAATCCTCTTTTATAATGAATTTATCATTATCAATATCAATAGTGACCGTGGTATTAAATTTAACTTTATCATTAATAATTGCTGTAGCTAACAAGCTTTCAATATTTCGGCTAACATACCTTTTGATTGGTCTTGCGCCATATTTTTCATCATAAGAATGTTCAATTATATATTTTTTAGCATTATCAGTTAATGACAAAGTAATTTTTTTATCAGCCAAACGCATTTCAACTTCTTTAATAATTTTTTCTAAAATATCATAGATAACTTCTTTAGATAAAGAGTTAAAGATAATAATTTCATCAATACGGTTAATAAATTCAGGTTTAAATGTTTGACGTAATTCACCCATAACTAGATTATTACTATTTTCTTTATTATCTAAAATATAATCACTACCTAGATTAGATGTCATAATGATAATGGTATTTTTAAAATCAACAGTACGGCCCTGAGAATCAGTAATACGGCCATCATCTAAAATTTGCAGTAAAATATTAAATACATCTTTATGCGCTTTTTCTATTTCATCAAATAAAACAATACTATATGGATTTCTTCTAACGGCTTCGGTTAACTGGCCACCATCATCGTATCCAACATATCCTGGAGGTGATCCGATTAATCTAGCAACTGAATGACTTTCCATATACTCACTCATATCGATACGAATCATATGTCTTTCATCATCAAAAAGTTCATAAGCTAAACTTCTTGCAATTTCGGTTTTACCAACTCCAGTTGGGCCTAAAAAGATAAATGAACCAATAGGTCTATTAGGATCTTTAATACCGGCTCTAGCTCTTATAATTGCTTCACTTACTAAATGAATAGCCTCATCTTGACCTTTAACACGTTTTCCAAGATTTTCAGCTAAATGAATTAATTTTTCTTTTTCACCGCCTACTAATTTGTTAATTGGAATATGGGTCCATTTAGAAACAATACTAGCGATAGATTCATCAGTTACGGTATCACTTAAAATAACAGATTTATCTTCTTTTCTTAAATTATCTAATTCTTTTTGAAGCTCTGGAATAATGCCGTGTCTTAAACGAGCAGCAGTTTCCAAATCATATTTAGCTTCAGCTTGTTCAAGCTCGTGATTAGCGGTTTCAATTTCTTCTTTTTTCTTGCTTATTTTATTGTTAATATCTCTTTCGTTTTCCCAATCGTTGCGTAAAGCTGCTTCTTTAGTTTTTAGTTCAGAAAGATTTTTTTCGATTTCAGCCATTCTATTTTTAGAAAGTTCATCTTTTTCTTTTTTAATTGCTTCTTTTTCAATTTCAAGGCTCATTATTTTTCTAGTTAATGAGTCTAGTTTAGTTGGAACTGATTCCATTTGAACTTTAATAGTAGCGCAGGCTTCATCAACTAAATCAATTGCTTTATCTGGTAAAAATCTATCAGTAATATATCGATCAGACAAAGTGGCAGCGGCAACTAAAGCGTTATCTTTAATATTAACGCCGTGGTAAACTTCAAATCTTGATTTTAATCCACGCAAAATAGTAATAGTATCCATTACTGTGGGTTCATTAACTTGAACTTTTTGAAAACGTCTTTCTAGAGCTCCATCTTTTTCAATATATTTACGATATTCATTTAAAGTTGTAGCACCAATACAGTGGATTTCTCCGCGGGCAAGCATTGGTTTAAGCATATTTCCAGCGTCCATTGCGCCTTCAATGGCACCAGCACCAACGATCATATGAATTTCATCGATAAACATAATGATTTCACCATCGGATTCTTTAACTTCCTTTAAAACAGCTTTTAATCTGTCTTCAAATTCACCACGATATTTAGCGCCAGCAATTAAAGCGCCCATATCAAGTTCCCAAACTTTTTTGTTTAGTAAACTGTTAGGGACATCGCCTTTAACAATACGGGCGGCTAGACCTTCAACGATAGCTGTTTTACCAACACCTGGTTCACCAATTAAAACTGGGTTATTTTTAGTTTTTCTAGATAAAATACGGGTGATACTACGAATTTCTTCATCACGTCCAATGACAGGGTCTACTTTACCAGCCCTAACACTTTCAGTAATATCACGGCCATATTTTTCTAATGGATTTTGTAAGTTTTCTTCATATCCTGTTTGTTCATTCATACTTGTCCCTCCTTTATTATTATATTTCGCCCATTAATAATTATACTCACTTTTTAGCACTTGTCAATAGCGAGTGCTAATGAATAGACAGAGATATATTTTCGTGTTATAATCTATGTTAGAAAAAGTGGGGTGACCTATGGAAAAATTAAGTAATAGAGCTGTTGTAATCATTGGATTTATTGCCATTGGCTTTGGTATTTTCTTACTTACTTATGATTATTTTGCTGGTAAAAAGGAAAAAGCATATGAAAAGGTTAATATATCATTATTTAGTGAAAGTGAAGAGGGAATAGTAATTGATAATACACCACAAAATATTGCTGCTGCTGATATTGGAACGACAGTTGAATCTGGTGAAGGTGGGCAATATCTAGGAGTATTAAAGATAGATAAAATTAATCTTGAACAAGGATTTTATGATAAAGGAAACGCTTATAATAATGTTGGTAAAAGTGTTACTTTACTAGAACCATCTAATTATCCGGATGAAAAAAATGGTAATACTATTTTAGTTGCTCATTCAGGTACTAGTTATCTTGGATATTTTAGAAATTTATATCAGTTACAAATAGGTGATGAAGCAACAATTAAATATAAAGGTAATACTTATATTTATAAAATAACTAATATTTATAATGAAACTAAAGATGGGGACGTTATGATATATAGAAATAAAAATAAATCTACATTAACACTTATCACTTGTACAAAAAATAGTGATACTGAGCAAACTATTTATATAGCTGAATTACAATAAAAATAATTGCTTATTTGGCAATTGTTTTTTTAATGCATAATTTTTTCATAAAATGTCCGAAAATACTTGCCAAAAACCTGGGGGGGGGGGGGGGGGTATAATGTTTATATAGTAAACTAGGTAAGGAGAAAATATATGAGCGAAAAAAGAAAGAGAAATATAATAATATTTTCATTATGTGGAGTACTATTATTAATGACTATCGGATATGCTGCCTTTAATACACTACTAAATATAAATGGGACAACAAGTATAACAAGTAACTGGGATATAAAAATAACAAATATTACTAGTAAAGATAAAATAGGAGATGCTTCTGATGAAGAATCACAAGTAGTAGATGATCTATCTGCTACATTTAAAGCAAATTTAGTAAGTCCCGGTGATTCCATAACCTACGATATAACCGTTGAAAATAAAGGAAATATAAATGCCGAGTTAGATAGTATTGATGTTAGTGAAAACACTAACGAAAATATAAAAATAGACATTTCAGGAATAGCTGAAGGAGATAAATTAAATGCCAGTAGCACGGCAACATTAAGTGTAAAAGTAACATATAGTGATGATGTAACAACGCAGCCTGATAATCTAGAAACAGAAGTAACTATAACCTTAAATTATGTTCAGGAAGGAATGAGAACACTATTTCCAACTTCAATAGATTTTGAAACAGTATCAACAACTAATTCAATAACCGTAACGGCAACAAAAGTAAGTGGGGCTACTTATGAATTTAAAAAAGATGGTGAAGCTTATATAAGTAATGGTAAAAATAATGTTTATACCTTTAGTGAAATAACTCATAATACAGAACATCAAATTCAAGTTAAAGTAACAAAAGGAGAAAATACTTTAGAATCTGAAACTAAACCGATAAGAACCAACACCTTACAAGCGCCAACCATCTCTATATCTTCATATACCGTTAATATGACCTTTCCTGCAGAATGTGCAGATGGGACATATACTTGTTCATATACTTTATCAGGAGCTCTAACTGGGACAACAACTGTTACCTCAACATCAGCTAGTGTTACTAATTCGAACATTGGTGTCAGTTTAACTGTAAAAGCCGATGTTAGTGATGGATATAATACTGTTTCACAGTCACGTACGATGGAAACAGGTAGTTGTTTTGTAGCTGGAACGAAAGTATTAACTGAAAATGGCTTAAAAAATATTGAAGAATTAAAAATAGGGGAAAAAGTATATTCATATAATGAAAAAACCGAAAAATCTGAATTAAAGCCAATAACTAAAGTATACGTGCGTGAAAGATATGGAATAGTAACATTAAAATATGAAAAATTAGATAACATAAACGGAAAAGTATATAATAACATCGATACACATTTTAATAAAAAAGAAAAAAATAATGAAATACAATCAACCTTTGATCATCCATATTATGTCATAAATAAAGGATGGGTGGTAGCATCAAAATTAGAAATAGGAGATAGGATATTATCTATAGATAATAGTGAAATAGTTGTAAGAAGCTTACAAACTAATGAAGTAGATAAAACAAAAGTATATAATATGGAGGTAGAAGACAATCACAATTATTATGTAGGCTATGATAATCTTTTAGTTCACAATGATGAAAATTGGGGAAATCCTATTATGCCTATGGCTGGGGATTGCACTCGACCTGGGGTATATTAGCTAATAATTTTAACCGCACCATCGTGGTGTGGTTTTTTATAAAAATATTTATGATAATTTGGTAAATTTGTAATTGGATTATAAAAATAAGTCCTAATTCCAAATGTCAATTTACGGCAAAAATGCCCGAAAATGCTTGCCAGAAACCTGGGGGGGGGGGGTATAATATACTTAGAGTAAACTAGATAGGAGAATAATGTATGAGTGAAAAAAGAAAGAGAAATGTAATAATATATTCATTATGCGGAGTATTACTATTAATGACTATTGGATATGCCGCATTTAATACACTTTTAACGATAAACGGAACAACATCAATTAGTAGTAACTGGGATATAAAGATAACAAATATTACCAACAAAGATATAGTAGGTAAAGCTTCAGATGAAGAATCACAAGTAGTAGATGACTTAAAAGCTACCTTTAAAGCTAATTTAGTAAGCCCTGGAGATTCTATAACTTATGATATAACCGTAGAAAACAAAGGAAATATAAATGCTGAGTTAGATAGTATCGATGTTAGTGAAAACACCAATGAAAATATAAAAATAGTAACTTCAGGAATAGCTGAAGGTGATAAATTAAATCCTAGTAGTACGGCAACCTTAAGTGTAAAAGTAACATATAGTGATGAAGTTACAACGCAACCTGATAATTTAAAAGCGGAAGTAACAATAACTTTAAATTATATTCAAGAAGGAACAGGAATGCCAGAAACAATAGATTTTGAAACAGAATCAACAACAAGAGCAATAACTGTAACTGCACCAGCAGTTAGAGGTGCTACATATGAATTTAAAAAAGATACTGAAGAATACGTAAGTAATGATGACCCCACTAATAATATATATACCTTTGACCAAATAACTCATAATACTCAGCATAATATCCAAGTAAAAGTAACAAAAGGAAGCAAAGTAATTGAATCAGATGTGAAACCTGTTAGTACTAATGCTTTACCATCTCCTTCTATCACTGGGTCGGGCGAGACCGCTTATATGACATTTCCAGAGGAATGCGCCACAGGTGTATTTACTTGTCAGTATCGTACAGTAACCGACGTTAGTAGCCAAAATGTCACAAGAAGTGTAACTTCGCAGTCAGCTTCCTGGACTATCCAAGTTCAATATGTTGGTTCTGATACTTATGGCGTTCACGGGACCGTTTATGCTAGTGTATCAGATGGATTTAATAAGGTTGAGGTTTCTGCGGGTTTAGTGAAACAATGCTTTGTGGCTGGAACGAAAGTCTGGGCAGAAAAAGGTTTAGTGAATATAGAAGATTTGAAAGATGGGGATAAAGTATATTCATATAATGAAAAAACAAGAAAAGTGGAATTAAATGAAATATATAATACATATAACCGAAAAACGGATAAACTAATAACTTTAAGATATGCAAAAAATAATAAGATAAAACCAAATTATAATACAAATAATATAGAAGAACATTATAATTCATCATCATCAGAAGAAGATAATATAATTAAATGTACACTTACTCATCGCTTTTATGTAGTAGGAAAAGGCTGGACACCTGCTAAAAAAATAGAAGTAGGAGATGAAATATTATCAATAGATGGTAGTGAAATTATAATAACAGATATTCAAACAAATACAGTTAAGCCAACTGCAGTATATAACTTTAGTGTAGTAGGTAATCATAATTATTATGTAGGTATGGGACTACTTGTCCATAATAAATATATGGTAGGAGTGTAGCAGATAATCATAATTATTATGTAAGAGATGGAGCAACGGTCAAATATAAAGGTAATACTTATATTTATAAAATAACTAATATTTATAATGAAACCAAAGATGGAGACGTTATGATATATAGAAATAAAAATAAATCCACTTTAACACTCATCACTTGTACAAAAAATAGTGATACTGAGCGAACTATATATATAGCTGAATTACAATAAAAATAATTGATTTTAGAAAACTAACATCTATTTATTGTTAAGATGTTAGTTTTTTAATACCCATTTTTAAATATTTACATATAATACTTTAGGGGTGACAAAAATGTATAAAATTTATGAAGTACAAATGGGTGATACTTTAGATAGTATTGCTAGAAAATTAGGAGTAAATTCTGATGTCCTTGCTACTTTAAATGGATTAAATGTAATGGCACCTTTAATGCCACAAACCTATATTGTAATTCCAAGTACAGATTCATTATTTAACAAATACACAGTAAGACCAGGTGATACTCTTAATAATATTGCTGAAGCATATGATGTTGATTTAGGACAACTTGCTAAATTAAATGGTATAAAAGATGTCGATTATATTTATGCTGGTGAAGAACTTATGGTACCAAAACCTGGGACTAAATTCTATATTACTGGCAGAGGTGATGCTCTAAATATGGTAGCAAATTTCTTTGGAACATCAGCAGGTCAGCTTCTAAATCAAAATCCAAATATTGTTTTGGGTGAAGAACAATTAATAGTTTATAAGAAATAACTTCTTATAATCTTTTTTTTTATGCGATTTTGTTATATAATAATATATGGTGAGGATTATGAAAAAAATAATTGCAGTATTAATTATGTTGACGTTATTATTTAGTATTACTGGTTGCGGAGGACCAAAGACTTATAAAGAAATTAGTTTTGAAGAACTAAATAAAAAAATAGATGCTAAAGAAGATTTTATTTTATTTATTGGTTCTGAAACTTGTAGTGCTTGTTCGGCATATAAAATAACGCTTAATAAAGTGATTGAAAAAAACAAAGTTGAAGTTAATTACATAGATATTAGTAAATTATCTGATGATGAAAATAGCGACTTATTAGCCAATTTTTACTTTTCTTCAACGCCAACTACCGTGTTTGTTGAAAAGGGAAAAGAAAAGGATACTAATGACAGATTAGTAGGAGCTCAAAAATATAGCAAAGTAGTAAAGAAATTTAAAGAAAAAGGATATATAAAGGAGTAGATATATGCAAGGAAACTATTTAGACCCAAAAGAATTTCCCGTAATTTGTAATTATTGTGAGGATTTAACTGCAAAAACATATGTGACAGATCCTGCTATTGCTAGAGATGAGGAAATAAAAAGAACAATAATGGTTTTATTAACTCCAGAAAAATCAGCTTTGTTAGTTGGTAAAGCTGGTATTGGTAAAACGGCCATTGTTGAAGGTATTTGCTATAGAATTCAAAAAGGTGAAGTTCCTAATGCTATTAAAGATCATCGAATTTTAAAAATAAATTCATCATCAATGTTAGGTTCAATGATGGTTGATGGTAAAGAAGAATCAGTAACTAATTTATTAGTGGCCGAACTTAAGAGATGCCCTAAGGCTATTTTATTTATCGATGAGGTTCATACCCTAATTGGTGGTTCAGCAGATGGACCTATGGATCTTGCTAATATTTTAAAGCCAGCCTTAGACCGTGGTGATATTAAAGCAATTGGTGCAACTACGACAATTGAATATGAAACATATATCATCAAGGATAGAGCCTTTTTAAGACGTTTTGATAGAATTGATGTCGAGGAGCCAGATCACGATGCTACAGTTAGAATTCTTTTAGGAACAATTCCTAAAATTGAATATAGAACAGGTATCAAAATGCTTCCAAATGCTTATTTAACTGAAGAACTTATGCATTCAATTGTATCAGCAACTTCAGAATTTAAACGTGTTTATGGTATTTCAGCAATGTATCCAGACGTTTCATTATCTGTTTTATCAGGTGCCTTTTCTAATGCTTTATTTGAAAACAGAACTATTGTTGGAATTTTAGATGTTTATATGGCAATTAGAAATAGTAAACGTATTTATCCTGATAGTAGGGTAAAAGAATGTGAAGCTTTTAGACAAAAATTTTCACGTGTATGTGCTGCCGAAAATATAGTTTTACCACCGGTAGTACTAGCGGATATCGATAATGATTTAGATTTATAAAAAGGAGAATATGATATGGACAAAAATGTTAAAAAAATTGAAACTAAAAATTATATTATTTTAGCCGTAGTTTTAGTAGTAACAGTGATTGCCGTTTTTTATGCTAGAAGTTGGTATTTAGAGACTAAAAGTGTTACCGTCAATAGTTCTCAAATGTTAGAGGTAGTAAAAGAGATTCATCAAGAAGAATTAGAAAATTATACCTTAGAAAATCCGAGGTTCATATTATATGTTGCCTCTTCCCAGGATAAAAGTATATCAGAATTTGAAAAAGAATTAAAAAGAATGATTATAAGTGAGGAACTTGAAAATTATTTTCTTTATTTAAATAGTGATGAAATTCAAAAAAGTAAACTTAATAAAACATTAATTGAAATGGCTAAAAACGCTAGCGTAAGAAAAGATATAAGTAATGCCGATGAAGTTTCATTATATATAGTTGAAACAGGAAGAATTACAAAAGTAATTTCTAATGCTGAAAAATTATCAGCTCCAGAGATTAGAAATACTTTAACAAAATACGGAGTGATTGATAATGCTTAATGTGGTTCTTTATGCACCAGAAATTCCGCAAAATACAGGTAACATAATGCGTACCTGTGCAGCCACTAATACTAAATTGCATTTGATTAAACCACTAGGTTTTAGTTTAGATGAAAAACAAATAAAAAGATCAGGCGCTAATTATATTAATGAATGTGACTACACAGTATATGAAAATTTTGAGGAATTTGAAAAAGTTAATAAAGGGGAATATTATTTTTTAACAAGATATGGGCATAAACCACATACGTCATTTGATTATAGCGATAATAAAAAAAATATATATTTGATTTTTGGAAGAGAAAGTACCGGAATTCCAAAAGAAATTTTAAAAGATCATTTAAATACTTGTCTTAGAATACCAATGACTGATAAAGTGCGCGCACTTAATTTATCGAATTGTGTAGCTATAATGGTATATGAAGTTCTAAGACAACAAAATTATAATAACCTTTTAAGAGAAGAGCCTTTTAAAGGAAAAGATTATTTAGAAAAATAAGGAGGGGTAAAATGGCATTTTTAACAAATTGGATTTTTTGGGCAATTTTAGTAGCTATTATAGTTGTCCTTGCAATAATTGGTTATTTAGCTGAAGGAACTAAATTAGGAAGGAAACAAGCAGAAAAACAAACGACTGTTACACCAAATCCTTCTGCAGTTAATGAGACGTCTACAGAAGCGGCAGCGCCAGCACCAAGTGCTTGGACTGGGGAAATTAAAAAAGAAGATACTAGGCACGAAACCGTTCATCAAGCTTCTTCGATTGATGATTGGACAAAGATGCCTGGTGTTAATGAACCAGAAACTCAAAATCCAGCAACTCCAGAGCCTGAAGAAAAATTATTTACACAAGCTGAAATTCATACAACAAAGCCAAGTGCTGAAATGGTAAATCCAAATCCAACACCGACTGCTAAAATTGAAATTGAGCAGCCTGTTTCATCAGCTACTAATACGGTTCCAAGTGAGGCACCAGCTCCTATAGAAGATTTATCAACAGTTTCTGCGAAAGAACCAACTGCTGCGGAAGTTCAGACTCCTACGCCAGAAATTAAGGCATCAGAACCTGTTACTTCACCAGCGCCTAAAGCACCTATAGAAGCGCCAAAAACTGGTGAAACATCTGATGTGTTTAATACACCATCGCCAGAACCTACCACCTTAGCTTCAGAACCTAAAGCGACTATAGAAACACCAAAAACAATTGAAACTCCTGATGTATTTAGTGCTCCAGCGCCAACTGTTGAAACTCCTGCCCCAGCTGAAGTTCCAGCTTCAGTACCAGAACCAGAAATAAATCAACCGGCAAATGATGATGTCTGGAAATAAGCGCTTCAATATTTGTTAAAACTAGGAGGAATATAATATACTTGTAAGAAATTAGGAGACTTAGGTATGTTAGAAAAAAAGAAAAGAAATGTAATAATAATTTCGTTATGCGGAGTACTATTATTAATGACTATCGGATATGCTGCGTTTAATACACTACTTAATATAAACGGAACAACAAGTATAACTAGTAACTGGGATATAAAAATAACAAGTATTACTAGTAAAGATATAGTAGGAAAAGCTACCGATGAAGATTCACAAGTAGTAGATGATTTGTCAGCTACTTTTAAAGTTAATTTAGTAAGTCCAGGAGACTCGATAACTTATGAAATCGCTGTTGAAAATAATGGAAATATAGATGCTGAAGTAGCCAGAGTAAAATTAAGTGAGCCCGAAAATGATGCCATAAAATTTGAAACAAATGGCATAGAAGAAAGCGAAATATTAACGGCAAATGGCGGAACTGATATATTAACCGTAAAAGTCACATATAGTGATGAAATAACCAAACAACCTGATAATTTAGAAGCAAGTTTCACCGTAACTTTAGATTATATAGAAAAAGGTAAAAAATCTGAATGGGTACCAATTGATGGGATAATTCCAGCCGAATTAGTTAAAAATTTAACAACTGAAGGTGATGGTTTATATGCCGATACCTATGAAAGTGGCAGATATATTTATAAAGGAGTTAATCCTAGCAATTATATAACCTTTAATAATCAAGCATATAGGATAATAGCAATTGAAACTGATGGTACACTTAAAATAATGCCAAATGAACGCATAAATGTTTTAAATTGGGATTCAGGTGGTTCAAATACTTGGGCCAGTTCAAGCTTAAAAGCATATTTAAATGATACCTATTATAATGGAATTACGGCAAATAAGAGTGCTATTATATCTCACGATTGGTATGCAGGAGTACTTTCTTCAGCATCGATAAATATGTCAGCAGAAAAAAGTACAATTGTTACTGATTATGTGGGAATTCCTTCAGTAAGTGATTATTTAAAAGCCGGAGGAAAAAGTTCGTGGATGAATAAAGCAGGTTTATATTATTGGTTAATTAATCCATACTATAATACTTATAGCCATAATATTTTCTTTGTAGATGCCTCACGATCTGGTGAGCTTGGAATATATGGAAATCCGAGTGAGTTATCTTCTGTTTTCCCGGCTATTTTTCTAAAAGCTGATACAAGAATAAGTGGTGATGGTCAAGAAGATCATCCATATATAATCGAAAATTATAAATTATAATAACGAAAATAAAAGAAAATTTAAAATAGATTTTCTTTTTTTATCGTAAATCATTTTCAATATATATTCAAATGTGTTATAATTAAAATAATGAAAATTTGGAGGTATGAGAATGACAGTAGACACAATTCTAGAACTCGCAAGAAAAATTTTAGATGTCCTATTAGTATGGGCAATGTTATATTATGTATTTAAAAGTTTAAGAAAAAATGTAAAAATGGTTTTACTATTTAAAGGAATTTTAATAATTGTAGTAGTGAAAATAATATCTTCGCTTTTAGACTTAGTAACCATTGGATATTTAATCGATTATATTATTGAGTGGGCGCCATTTGCTTTAATTGTTATCTTTCAACCCGAAATTAGAGATGCCTTAGAACAACTTGGTAGGACAAAACTACTAGGTAATAGAAAAAGATTATCATCAAGTGAAAGAGAAAAGACGATAAATGAAATTGCAATGGCTTTAGATAGTTTAAGAAAACAAAAAATGGGAGCCTTAATTGTGCTTGAAAGGGAAACTAGTTTAGCTAATTACATAAGTCACGCTCAAAAAATATATGCTGAAGTTACCAACCCACTTCTTACAGCTATTTTCTTTGTCAATAACCCATTACACGATGGTGGCGTTATTATTCAAGGCGATCAAATTGCGTGTGCTAATGCGGTATTTCCAACCAGTGATAACGTTAATTTAAGTAAGAGATTAGGAACAAGACATAGAGCAGCTTTAGGAATATCAGAACAATCTGATTGTATTGCTATTATTCTTTCAGAAGAAACTGGTCGTATTTCACTCGCTATCGCTGGACAATTAATATATAATGTTTCTTTAGATGAATTAAAAGTTCGTTTATTAGAAAGTTTAGCTCCTGCTAAAAAACTACTTGTAGATGATGAGGAGGAGAATAGTAATGAGAAAAAATAAAAAAAGAGGATTTTTTAAATCTATCGCGCATTTTTTTGATAAAAAATTAGTTATGCCTATTACTAGGGTAATTGTCAAAATAGCAAAAGCTTTTGAACGTTCTGAGAAGACAATTGAAAGCTGGCTTTCTAAGCAAAATACATTGTTATTTGTTTCACTCATTATAGCCGTAATTATCTTTATTGTAATCGATAGGCGATTAGTAGTATTTACTAGTCAAACAGCAGAAATTTTAAAAGATCAGACAGTTGAGGCAACTTATAATGAAGAAGCATATGTTGTTGAAGGATTACCTGAAACAGTTGATATTACTCTAATGGGTAGTCGTTCAGATTTATTCATTGCTAAACAGTCAACTACTTCAAAAGTGGCAATTGATCTAACAGGTCTTCAGCCAGGTGCTCATCGTGTTAATGTTGAGTACAGTCAACCACTTAGTTCAATTGAATATAGTGTTAACCCATCAATCGCCACAGTAAATATTTATCCAAAAGTTTCTGAAACTAAGACTCTTACTACTGATATTTTAAATCAAGACAATCTTGATGATAAATTAGTTATTAATAGTATTACACCAGAAACTGATCAAGTTGTTATAAAAGGAACTGATGATAAAAATGCCGTTAACAGTTTAACTAAAGTGTCAGCAGTTAAAGCATTAGTTGATATTGATCAGTTAAGTACCCAAACAGCGGGGACAACAACAATAAAAGATGTTCCATTAAAAGCTTATGATAAAGATGGTAATATTCTCGATATTGAAATTGTTCCATCAAAAATCAATGTTGATTTAGAAATTGATTCACCAAGTAAAGAAGTACCAATTCAAGTAATACCTAATGGTGAAATTGGTTTTGGTAAAGCTATTAGCTCTATTAATATGAGTGATTCAAGCGCAATTGTATATGCTACTAGGGATGTTTTAGAGAATTTGAAAAATATTCCAGTTGAAGTAGATGTAACTGGTTTAAGAGAAAATAGAGAATACAAACTTGAACTTACAAAACCTAAAGGTGTTAAATCAATGTCTCTAAGTACAATTACTTTAAAATTTACTTTAGGTGATTCAACTGATAAAGATATTGATAATGTTAATATCGATGTTCGTAATTTAGATGATCGATATAGTGTACAAGGACTTAGTGAAAATGATATTAAGGTCACGGTCAATGTTAAAGGTGTTGATGGTGTACTTAAAGGACTTACAGCTGATGATATTACCGCTTATATTGATCTTAAAGATTACAAAGCTGGAGAGTATGAAATTCCAGTTAAAGTTGAAGGCTCAGATTCAAGAGTACAATATCTATCAAAAACTAAAAAAGTTAAGATTAGAATTGTTGAAAAATAACTGCTAAATGCAGTTTTTTCTTGACATAAAAGGTTAAAAAAGTTATTATAGTTATAGAGAATAGGAGGGAATTATGGAATTTTTAAAAGAAATAAAATCTTCGCTATTAATTATGGCAGGCTTTTATTTAATTATTGGGTTAATAATGCTTCTTGCCCCAACTTTTGTCAGTAACTCAATTTGCTATTTGATAGGAGCTATTTGTCTAGTAGTTGGCGGGCTTGCTATCTATACTTATATAGCATCTGAGGTTTATGGATCTTTAGGAGCTGCATTATTAATTGTTTCAGTGATATTTATTGGATCAGGTATATTTATAATTTTAAATCCTGAACTGCTTGCATCATTTATTCCAATAGTGATGGGAATAATTTTAGTTGTTGATGCCTTTGGAAAAATGCAATCATCAGCAACCTTACATAAATATGGGTACAGTAATTGGTGGCAAGTTTTAGTATCTGCCCTTATTGTCTTTGTATTTGGAATTGTACTATTATTTAATCCATTTGAAACTATAACGCTTCTTATTAGAGTTTTAGGCGCTTTCTTAATTATTGATGGGTTATCTAGTGCATTAACTGTTGGAAGTTATACAAAAATTGAAAAGGCTATCAAAAATTGATAGCTTTTTATTATAAACTTTATGTTTATTTAATTTTGCTAATAAAGATTATATTAAAAAAAGCGCCTAGCTAAAGCTAAGTACTTTTTCTTAAATGGATTAAGCTTTATAAAAAACATATTTATTTTGTTTTTTTAGTTTTGTTTTCTTTTAATAAATCTCTAATTTCTTCAAGTAAGATAACCTCATCACTTTTAGAAGGAGCAGGCTCTTCTTTTTTACGGATAATTTTATTAACAATTTTAATTAATATAAAAATACATATTGCTGTAACTAAAAAGTCAAATACAGCTTGAAAAAACGTTCCATATTCTACAGTAAGGCTACCAATAGTATAACTTAAACCACGGAAGTTAATTCCGCCAAGAATCGTTCCAATTAAGTCAGTTAATATTTTGGTAAAAGCGGTAACAATATTACTAAAAGCTGCACCTATAATAACTCCAATAGCAAGATCCATTACATTGCCGCGAGCAATAAATTCTTTAAATTCCTTAATGATTCCTTTAGATTCTTTTGATAGTTTTTCTTTATCAATTTTCATTTTTTTCATAGTTTCACCTCTCGAAGGTTATTATATCGCAAAAAATAAAAAAATCAAGTTATAGATAGCTAAATAATCAATTTCCCTTTATTTAATCATATAATTTTGGTATACTAATGTTGTGGAAAAGGAATATTTTCTTAAAATAAGAGTAAAAAGAAAAATTTTAACAATAAAAATTTAATTGTATTTATTGATGAAAGTAAGGTGTAAGATATGAATAATAAAAATGTTGTATATAATAAAGTAAAAGAATTTGTGCGAAAATATCCAGGAACAATAGCTTGGCGTTTAAAAGCACATTCTAGAGTTGCTGAAAAATACCTTAATGATGATGAAGAAGTTTTATATGTTTTTGCAGGTCAAAAAGGACCTAGTTCTTTAGATATGATTAGAACGTATGTCGTTGTTATTACTAATAAAAGATTTATTCTTGCCCAAAAACGTTTAATTTTTGGTTATTTTTATCATAGTATTACTCCAGATTTATTTAACGATTTTACAATTAAATCCGGAATTCTTTGGGGAAGAATTATCATTGATACGGTTAAAGAGACAGTTGTTATGACAAATCTTTCAAAAAGTTCTCTCCCAGAGCTTGAAACAGTTGTCTCAAAATATATGATTCAAAAGAAGCGTAGTTATAAAACTTCTGATGAAGAAGATAAAGATATTTTAAGTGAAGAGAGCGAATAGGCTCTTTTTTCTTGAAAAAAAATCTTTAATTATATATAATTGATATAGGAGGATTGCTTTATGAAGTATTTAGTAAAAACCTTATTAATTTTATTAGTAATTCTTTTATCTTTAAAATTAATTTTTCATATATTTGATAAAGGTCATATTACTGATTATTCAGTAGGTAATTTTCAAGTAAAAGAACAGTTAAAAACTAAATCTTTATATGGAAAAGATAATTACTATTTTGAAATTACACACGAGAAATTTAATATGAATTTTCAACTGCCAATTAATTATAATAAAGCTGAAAAAATAATAAATAAAATTAAATATATAAAAACTTCAAATATGAACTGTATTATGCCTATATTTAAAGGCAATAAAATTGTAACTGATATTATGTGCTTAACAAATGATTCTATGATTAAGTTTTATCACGATTTAAATGATAGTGAAAAATCATCACTTTCTAAATTTGTAAAATCCTTAAAAAAATATAATTATGATCCAGAAATTTATATAGATAAGGCTAACGCTAGGAAATTATCAAATACCCAAAGTGTATACGATGATAATTTAACAGAAAATCATTATTTAGCGATTGAAAATTATAAAGGACTTACGCTATTTAATAGTAAGCAAAATTCAGTTAAATTATTTAATAATGATATTTATACTAAGCCAGTAAAAACATTTACTGATAAATATTATATTGTCGCTGATTATAATGAAGAATATAGTTTTAAAAATTTTTATATTGTTAATATCATAAATGGCAATACAAAGAAAATTCGCAGTTATGATGATATATCGTTTGATTCTATTGTTGAGGGAACAGTTGGTGAAAATACTTACATTTTTGACAAAGATGCCGAAACACAATATAAAGTAAATCTCAAATATGAAAGCGTAGAAAAAGCAGGGACTAAAGATAATATTAAATATTATAATGGTAAATGGGGAACAATGACTTTAAATGAAGCCCTAGATGGAAAGAAATTTGAAAACGATTATAAAAAAGCCCCAAAAGGTTATATTAAGGCCGTATGTAAATCTAATAAAACAGGATATTGTTATTATTATAAAAAAGTAAATGATATTTATGAAGTATACCGTAGTGATGTTCAAAACCCTAAGTTAAAGACTTATTTATTTAAGACAACTGATATTGATAGTATCATATACTTAAATAACTACATTTATTTTATTAATGGTAATATAATTAATTATTACTATGATAATGGTGTAAGAAAAGTACTTACAGATACTGAATTAGAATTTAATGATGATATTTCTTTCGGTGTATATGCAAAGTAAGGGGTGATTATGGTGAAAGAAGAAAAACTTGGATTAGTATTATCAGGTGGTGGATCTAAAGGAGCCTATGAGATTGGGGTATATAAGGCTTTAAAAAAACTAGGGAAATTTCCTGATATTGTTACAGGCACTTCTGTAGGCGCTCTTAATGGCGTAATGATTGTGCAAAAAGATTACCATAAGGCTTTAAAGCTATGGAAAAATATTTCATTTTCAAAAGTATATGATGAAGATGCATTTCCAATATGTGATAATCCAGACATTGCTGATGTCTATAAAATGTATGCTAAAACATTTATTACCGAAGGTGGTTTAGATATTGATGCTTTAGAAAGGCTTTTTGAACAATTATATAAACCACATAAATTTTTCTCATCGAATATTGACTATGGTTTAGTTACATATAATTTAAGTAAAAACAAACCTGTTTTTAAAACTAAAGCTGAACTAACTTTTGAAAATGTTAAAGATTATGTTATTGCATCAGCTTCTTGTTATCCGGCTTTTAAACCACGTAAGATTGGTGATGAGTTATTTATAGATGGGGGCTATTATGACAATCTTCCTATTAATTTAGCTTTAAAAATGGGGGCAACAGAGATAATAGCGGTTGATCTTCGCGCGGTTGGTTTTAAAAGACCTGTTAAGACAGACGCACCAATTACAACTATTATACCTAGAAATAAAATAGTTTCATTCTTAGTTTTTGATAAAGCTAAATCAAGAGAAGCTTTAAGATTTGGTTATAATGATACAATGAAAACTTTTGGCCATTTTGATGGTGATGAGTATACATTTAAAAAGCATAATTTAATAAACAATTATAATCGTTATGGAAAATTGTTTGAAGATAAGATAAATGATATTTTAAAAGATGTCGATGATGGAATATTAGGGAAAATTATCAATGCTTCTATTTTTAAGGCCATAGTTAAGGATAAAGTTTCTTACAACCATTTTAATCAATTAGTTGAGGAAGCTGGGAAATGTTTTAAATTTGCTGAAGATGTTTTATATAATATAAGAACATATAATAAAGGTTTACTTACAGAATTATCTAAAGTAGAACCAGTAGATATTAATAATATTATTAATAAAATAAAAAATCGAAAATTAAAAAATTTGATTGATAGAAGGCAAATAGTTAGACTATTTTATGAAGCAATTATTAATGATAAGGTTCGTGAAGTCTTTGTATTACTACCAGTTTTTGCTGATGAATTTTTAATTGCTTTATATCTTTATATTGTTAAAAATAATGTTATTGGATTTTATTAAAATGATATTTGTGCTATAATCTTAAATAAGAAAGGGTGATTTTGATGTCAAAGACAATTTTGACTGGCTTAAGGCCAACTGGAAATCTACATTTAGGACATTATTTTGGAGCTGCCCAAAATTGGCTTAGACTTCAAGATGACTATGATTTTTATCTAGAAATAGCTGACATTCAGGCTTTGACAGATAATTTTGATAATCCTGAAAAAGTCAGAAAAAATGTTCACGAAATAGCTATTGATTTATTATCAATAGGAATTAATCCTGATAAAGTACATTTATTTATTCAATCAGCAGTTCCAGAAATAGCTGAACTTACGGTTATTTATTCAAATTTAGTTACGATGTCTAGACTTTATCGTAATCCAACAGTTAAAAATGAAATTGCTCAAAGGAAAGCTTTATTTGGAAATGAAGGCGAAAGTGTAACTTATGGATTTGTAGGTTATCCTGTAAGTCAAGCTGCTGATATTACCGCTTTTAATGGACAGCTTGTTCCTGTTGGTGAAGATCAGCTACCACTTATTGAACAGTGCCGAGAAATTGTCCGTAAATTTAATTCGATTTATGGCAAAGTTTTAATTGAACCAGAACCTTTATTATCTAAATTTAGACGAGTAAAAGGTTTAGATGGTAGTGAAAAAATGGGTAAAAGTTTAAATAATGGCATTTTTCTATCTGATAGTGAAGAAGTTGTTTCAAAAAAAATAATGGGAGCAGTTACTGACCCAGATAAAATTAAAAAAGATGATCCAGCTAATCCAGATATTTGTATGGTTTATTACTATCATAAACTTATTGGTAGTAAAAACCTAGAAAATATATGCGAAGAATGTAAACTTGGCAAACGTGGCTGCGTTGCTTGTAAAAAGGAGTTAATTAAAAATATGATGGAATTTTTAAAACCTATTCACGAAAAAAGAGCTTATTATGAAGCTCATCCTGAAGAAGTTGATGCTATTTTATTAAAAGGAACTAAAGAAGCTAGAGCAAAGGCTAAAGAAGTTATGAAGACAGTTCGTCAAGCCGTAAAAATTGATTATTTTGACTAAAAGGATTTAAAGTCCTTTTTTTCATAATAAAAACGCACCATATTTTTACTTATAAAAAGCAGAATATAATTAAGTAAAAAATGACTTGGTGCGCATATGGAGCCTAAGCCCCTTTAGATAAGCTTTACTTACCTAAAGGAGCCTAGGCTCATTTAATATAAACTCAATCAGCACAATTCCATGCATTAACCCACTCTAAATCTGAGGTAGTATTATACCCATCGCTTACTTCTGCCAATATATTGACTCTTTGATTCCAATTTCCAATATACACATTTATTGTTGGAGACGTTACTGTTACCTTTTCATTTCGACCACCAGAAAATGTATATGAGCAAATATATGTACCGTTACATTCAGCAGGGAATGTCATACTAGTAGAACAGTCAGGAGTTACACTTGGTGATGGCAACAATAAGGTACTAACAGATTTAACTTCTGATTCTATCTCTTTTCCATCTTTTGTTGTTAGTTTAACTTGAATATTATGTTCCGTATTATGGGTTATTTGGTCAAAGATGTGCGTAGAACTATCTTCAACATAATCTGCTGTATCTAATTTATATTCATATTTTGTTATTTCTGCCCTTGGTTCTATTTTTGGTGTTACCGTTATTGACCTAGTTGTTGATACTGTTTCAAAATCTACTATAGGATCTGGGTCTGGTATTACCTCTCCTTTTCCTAATTGTTCAAAGGTAAAGCTTATCTTTACTTCACTACTTCCTATTTCTGGTACGCCGTTAAAATCTGGATTATATTCGATTTTTACTTTGATTATTTTTACCCCTTTACTTGATAATGTCTCTCCCTTTTCATATCCACTTGTTGTTATTTTTATAGCATCGTGATTACTTACAGTTGTCTGTTCAACATTTGTAAGTACAGCATCCAATGTTCCTTTATTTTCGATAGTTACATCGTATTCTATGGAATCCCCTTTTTGATATAAGTTAGCTTCCATACTGGCCGTTAATTCTGACCAAACTGGATTATTTACTTCTTCGGCCATATTAGTTATATTAGTTCTTTCTACATTAGTTATTTTTATTTCCCAGTTACTTGTTATACTAGTTGTTCCATTTATATCAAGGAGTGTATTAAAAGCGGCATACCCTACAGTCATAAAGAGTAATACTCCGCATAGCGAGCATATTATTATATTTCTTTTTTTGCGTTCACTCATAATTATCACTCCTAAAATTAATATAGCCAAAATATTTTATTTTATTTATCATTACATAACTAATTTATTACTTTATATTTTTTCTACTTTATATTATAATTATGGGTCTGAGTATTGTCAATACTCAAAAAGATAAAAAATTTCGTATAGTTGATAAACTGATATTCGAGGTGATTGTTAATGAAAATAGTTGCCAATAACTACAAATCAAATGAAATTATGAGAATAATAAGGGAGTGGACAGAATTATCACAAAAAGATTTTGCTAAATCAATTGGTAGAAGTCGTGATAGTATTAATAGTATTGAAAATGGAAGAAATAGAGTCTTCTTAAATACCTTATTAGAGATCGCTAAAGAGCACGATATTACAATTACAATCGAAAAGAAAACTAAAGTTCATTAAATATTTTCTTGCAAAAAAAATGACAATATTGTTTTGTCATTTTTTGTTTTAACGAACTCCGCCACCTGATGATGCTCCGCCAGCACCACCACCGCCAGAAGAAAAACTACCACCATTAGAGGCTGTATACATAGCGCTGTGGCTAAAATAATGTATACTATAACAACTATTATAATACATAATATTTTGGTCATACTCTGCAGGATGAAAATCTTTAAACTGTTTAGCTACCTCTTCGGCAATTCCGAAAGCTTCTGCAAAAATTAAATATTCATCCCATAAATGAACCTCAACAGCTTTCTTATCTTCAATAACTGTCATATCACAAAGAAATTGTTTTAATCCTTTTAACTTGATAAATTCATCTCTTAAACTAGCTGTAAATTTATACTGTTTTTTACCCTTACTATTGGTAATTTTAGTAATATATCCTTTATTAATTAATAATTCTTTCGAATATTCTTCAGTATCCTTAAGCCACTTATTTATTTTTTCATAATTTTTTCGGCACCATTTTTCAAACTGCTTTGATGTTAAATGTGAATTATTATCGGCTGCGCTTTGTAAATACCCCATTAATGTTGCTTCTACTTTATGATCGCAATGTTTTAAATTTGTTAAATCTAAATAATAATTATCGGCTTTATTAAAATCTAATAATCCTCCTTCGGTAGGAACTATCGTTATATTCTTATTTTTAATCCATTTTAAAAGTAAACAACCGATAAGAGAATCCGAGCGTATTAATGATTTATATTTACCAATAAAATAAGCTTCGATTATATCTTTATCAAATGGTATATCTCTAAAATTAGGAATTTCTTTTGGGATAATAAATTCACTTTCATCATATTCTTTACGTACCAAAACTTTACCAAAAACTAATACACATATAATAAAAACAAATATAGAAATTATAGCACCAAAACTATCATCAGTCTCTACGCCCTTTAAAGCTTTAGATGCTACATCATTATAAGTTCCTCCTTGCGTTATTGCCGGAGTAAAAGTACCATTTGGAAAACCGACTAAAACAACGACATAATCACTAGAAGTTAAACTATTATTACTTTTAAAAGTAATTTGACTATCTTCTTTCGTATTAGTACTATTAAAGCCATATGAACTATACTTAATATCTGAAAGTAAAGTACCATATTTAATATTTAAAGTAAATGATTTGGGAGCTGGATTCATATCTTTAGGCAAAAACTGAAAATACATTATTTGATTATCACTATACTGCCAAACTAAATTTTTGATAGTATATTTAGATGTATATGTATGAAGGCCATATTCAATTCCATAACAAAGTTCCAAACCATCTGAAGTATAATTAATTCCATTTTTATTAGCTTTTTCTTCTTTACTAGCGCTTACATCCCAATTAGGAATTGCCGTATATTCTGTTTCATCTCTAGTAACACTAAAGTTTTCAATACTGCGGTTTTGCATATTTCCAAATGAGTGATAACTTTCAGTTCCTTCATCAGCATCTAACGACCATACTTCAGTAACATAGCCATCACCATTTTGATTAAGCTCTACTGTTATATCAACGCTATTTAAAGTATTAGCTTTAACTACTGGCATAAAACAAAATAAACTAACAATAATTAAAATTGTTTTTTTCATAAGTTCACCTCTTTTAATCTTCTGGTTTAAAGTCAAGATTGACATATCGTATTTTAACTACTTTATCATTTTTAAGTTCACTGACAATTTTTTCTCTTAAATGATACATTTGTCTTAAAGTTGTACTTGGGTCTAACTCTAATTCTAAATATACCTTATAATATGAGCCATATTTTATTAACTGTGTTTTATGATCACGAATTACCTTAAACTCTTTTAAAACATCTTCAATATATTTTAAGTGTTCCTTATCAATATCGGCTTCACCAATTAAATTCATAACGTTTTGTTTTATAATTGGAATACCTGTTTTAATAACTAATAAGGATAAAAATATACTACCAACTAAATCAGCATATTCCAAAAATTCAAAAGTACTGGATAACTGCATTACCAAAACTACAATTATAACAACGATTGTCGAATATAAATCAGTAGTTGATTCTTTTGCCGCAGTAAGTAAAATTCCACTATTAATTTTCTCTCCATTTTTAACAAGAACTCTAATCATTACAAATTTCATAATTGAAACAACTAGTAATAAAACAATAACAATAAGGGGTGGGATTACTGGCTTTTTCATAAAACTAGATATCAATATAAATATTCCTAGGAAAATAATTACCATACCGATTAGTAAATTAGTTAAATATTCTATTCTACCAAAACCAAATGGATGAATTTTAGTTGGTCTTTTTTTAGATATTTTAGCCCCTATAAGCGCAAAAATATCAGTTATGAAATCAACAAAGGTATGCATCCCATCGGCAAATAATGATGATAAACTAAATATTATCCCGCCGCCGACTTTGATAATTGAAATAAGCAAATTATTTATCATACTATGAATAAGGCATCTTTTTTCTATTTTCATATTATCACCACATTTATTATAACACAGAAAAATAAAAACTAACATTGATTTGTTAGTTTAAATTTTACCAATAAAATATTTTTTCTTGCCACGTCTTACGACAAGCACTTCATTATCAATTGCGAGATCTTTAGTAATTATGTAATTTTCATCAGTAATTTTTTCTTCATTGATAGTTATACTTCCAGCATTTACAAATTCTCTAGCTTCTCTTTTACTTGAAGCAATTTTACCTTCAACTAACATATCAATAATATTAGTGTTTTCTTTAGCCACAAAAGTTGGAACACCATTAAAAACATTTTCAATTTCATCTTTAGTTAATTCTTTAACGTGGCCACTAAATAAAGCTTCACTCATTTTAATTGCTTTTAAAGCTTCATCAGAACCGTGTAAGAAAGTAACTACTTCTTTAGCTAAAGTTTTAGCGGCTTCTCTAAGTTCAGGTCTTTCATTATGCCTTTTTTCAATTTCTTCTATTTCTTCTTTTGATAAAAATGTAAATATTTTCAAATAACTAATAACCATTTCATCTTCACTATTTAATAAATATTGATACATTTCATAAGGTGAAGTTTTATTCTTATCAAGCCATAAAGCATTACCTTCACTTTTACCAAATTTATGTCCTTCTTTGTCGGTTACAAGCGGCATCGTAAAACCATAAACATCCTTGCCAGTAGCTTTTCTAATTAAATCAACTCCGGCAGTAATATTTCCCCATTGATCTGAACCAGCGCACTGAAGAGTGCAGTTTTTGGTTTTATATAAATGAAGAAAATCTAAAGCTTGCATAATCATATATGAAAATTCTGTATAGGTAATTCCAGTATCTAATCTTCTTTTAATTATATCTTTATCAAGCATATAATTAACACTAAAATATTTACCATAATCTCTTAAAAAATCGACAAAATTTATTTCTTTACACCAATCATAATTATTAACAACTTCAAAGCCAAATAGTTTCTCTACTTGTTTTTTAATAGCTTCAAAATTAGCATCAATCTCTGAAGCTGGTTTTATTTGTCTTTCTTCGGTAGGTCTTGGATCGCCAATTCTTCCAGTAGCTCCACCAACTAATAAGATTGGATGATGTCCAGCCTTTTCAAGCCTTTTACTAATTAAAAAGCTAGATAAGTGGCCTAAATGAAGACTATCAGCAGTTGGATCAGTACCAATATAAAATGTCATTCCACCTTCATTTAATTTTTCTTTTAAATCATCACCGGCTTCATCTTTTAATAGCCCGCGCCATTTAAGTTCTTCATATAATGTCATTTTTACTCTCCTTTCATATTAGTTACAATCTCAACTCCACTACTAGTTCCTATTCTTGTAGCACCAGCTTCAATTAACTCATTCATTTGGTCAAAAGTTTTAATTCCTCCTGAAGCTTTAATTTCTAAAACCTCATTACGATGTTTAGCCATAATTTTAATATCTTCTAATGAAGCTCCTCTTTTACCAAAACCTGTTGATGTTTTTATAAAATTAACAAATGTTTCGTTACAAATTTCAGTCATTTTAATTATTTCTTCTTCAGTAAGTAAACTAGTTTCAACAATTACTTTTAAAGTTTTGCCATCGGCTGAATCACGTACTTCTTCGATTTCTGATTTAACATAATCATAATCTTTATCTTTTAAAGCTCCTACATTAATAACCATATCTATTTCATCTGCTCCATTTTCTACGGCATCAATAGCTTCAAAAGCTTTTGTTTTAGGTGTATTCATTCCAAGCGGAAAACCAATAACGGTACATACTCCAATGTTAGTGCCCTTAAGCAAATCTTTAGCTAAACTAACATAATATGGGTGCACGCACACTGTTTCAAAACCATATTCTATGGCCTCACTACATAATTTAGCAATATCTTTACTAGTCGCATCCATCTTTAAATTTGTGTGATCAATATATTTTCCTATTTCCATAAACTACCTCCTATAATAAAAAATACTATGAATATAAGGACGATATTACTCGCGGTACCACCTTATTTCATAGAATTTCTATGCCCTTTATCAACTAACGGTGATTAACCGATTTGACTCCAAATTTGTATTTCATTAAATAACTTTGGCTAGTTTTCATCAGTCCACTAACTTTCTAATTACTAGTTAAATAACTACTTATAATTTTTCTTCATCAATTAATTAAAATATAACATATCTCATATATTTAGTCAATATTTTTGGGGGTTACCATTTTTTAAAAACAACTATTTTACTTAAAATATAATTCATAACAATAACAACTACTTGAACAGATATTTTAGCAATAGTATCATCAATATGCATTATACTATAAAGTAAATACATAAGAGCCATATCGACTAATAAAGAAAATACTCTAGCTAAAACAAAATTAAAGGCTTCTTTTATTTTTGTTTTTCCTTGTGTTTTACTTTTAAAGACAAATCTTCTATTAGTTAAATAAGCAAATGTTACAGCGCATATCCAAGATAATACATTAGCAATCTGAATATCTAAATCACTTTTATTTGGAAAACAAATATTTGCGAATAACAAATATGTAACTATACTAACAACTGTAGTTAAAAACCCAAAAATTAAATAATTTATTATTTCTTCATATTTTATATATGTATCTTTTATTTTACTAAACATCGTATTTCCTTTTATTTTACTTTACAATCTATATCATAAATATATTCGTATTGCTTATAAGTAGCATCATATTTTAACGTTACACTACCTGTCATCTCTTCATTATTGGCAGGATTATTCAACTCCTGATCACTGGCTAAATAACCATTCTTTTTTAAATTACTAATAGATATAGAAGTGTTTTTACCTTGTAATAATGCACTGTTATCCGCTGCCCATCTTTCAGCGGCACTTTCAATCCTTTGTTTTTGCTCTTCACAAGCTTTTTCTCTTGAATTTTTAATAGCTTCCTGAATGAATGGAAAAGCTATAGCAGCAATAATGGCAAGAATAACTATTACAGCCATTAATTCAATTAGAGTAAAACCTTTTTTCATTCTTATCACCCTTTATTATAGTTAAATTATATCGTTGAGTCAGTATTATTGTCAAGAAAAAACTGATTAATCAGTTTCTTTTATCTCTTTTAATTTTTCTTCTATTCTTTGTCCATATTCTATTGATTCATCATAAATAAATTTAAGTTCTGGGATTTGTCTAATATCTACTCTATCTCTAAGAGCGTGACGAATAAATCCACTAGCACTTTTTAAAGCCTTTTCAGTTACTTCTCTTTTACTTTCGTCTAAAACTGTGAAGTATATCTTAGCGTAACTTAAATCATTCGTAACACTAGCATCAGTAATCGTTACAAAATCTATATCTTTATTTTTTACTTCGTTAGCAAGGATATAACTTATTTGTTCAATTATTAAATCGGCTATTCTTTCAGATTTAATACTCATATTATCACTCTTTTCTAAAAAGGTAATTACTTTTTTAAAATTTTTTGAAGTTTTTTCTGCTCAGTTCTTGCTTGATCATAATGGTATAAAGAAATTAATGAGGTTAAACCAAGACCGCTTGCGAATGGTATTTTATCTACACCTTCTAACGCAAAAGGAATGATAAGTACAGCAAGCGTTCCTGCACAAATAGCCATCATCGTTTTTTCTTTTTTTAATTTGTTTATTTTTTCACTAACAAAAGTGAAATTTATTTTTTCTTCAGCTTCTTTTTTGATTTTTTCTTCATTTTCTTCTTTTATGCTTTCTTGAAGTTTATTCCAATCAGCAACAAATTCTGCCCACATAATTCGCCTCCTATTTATGTTTTTTTATGTAAGCTTCTTTTTTGGGATACTTATCATCTAATTCTTTACGGCACATTTTATATTCACTATTAAGTGAATAAAGTTCTGGTAAAGTAAGCAATGTAATTATTCCAAAACCACTAATAAGTCCAGCATTTTCAGGACTTTGAATAGCAGTCCCAATTAAACCAGCTACTGAAGCTACTGTAAAAATAGCTGCCATATTTCTAGCACGTTTATAAACTTTCATTTTCTTACTAGTAAATATAATATCAAATGTTTCATCTTTAATATCAAAACCACCCATAATTTTTCCTCCTACTACCTTTGAATCTCTACCATTTCATAAGATTCAATAATATCTCCTGGTTTTATATCACTATAGTTTTCTATAGTAATTCCACATTCAAGACCTTTTTTAACCTCTTTAACACTATCTTTTTCTCTTTGAAGTGAGCCTATAGATCCATCATAAATAACGACACCATCTCTAATAATTCTGGCTTTACTATTTCTAGTAATAACACCATCGATTACTAAAGATCCTGCAATATTACCGACTTTTGAAAATTTAAAGATTTGTTTTATTTCGGCATTACCTAAAATCTTTTCTTCAAACTCAGGATCAAGCATACCCCTCATTGCCGCTTCCATTTCTTCGACAACTTTATAGATAATGTCATATAATCTAATTTCTACGCCATTTTCTTTGGCTTTATCTTTTATATCATTAGTTGGTCTAACATTAAACCCAATAATGATTGCATTTGAGGCATTAGCTAAAACAATATCACTTTCAGTAATTGCCCCAACACTACTACGAATGACATTTACTCTAACACCTTCAACATCAATTTTATTAAGTGAATTTTTAACTGCTTCCGCACTACCATTAACATCAGCTTTTAAAATAACATTTATTTCTTTTAAACCTTCACCGATTTTAGAAAATAAATCATCTAAGGTAACTGAAGCTTTTTTATGTACTTCTTTTAATCTAGCTTTATTTTTTCGCTCTTCAGCGATACTTCTAGCTTGTTTTTCAGTTTCAAAAGCCATAAATTTATCACCAGCACTAGGTATTTCACTAACACCAGTAATTTCAACTGGCTTAGAAGGTCCTGCTTCAGTTATTTCTTCACCTTTATCATCTTTTAATGTTCTTATTTTACCAAAAGATGTGCCTACAACAATAGGATCGCCTAATCTTAAAGTACCATTTTGAACTAAAATAGTTACAATTGAACCAACTTGTTTACTAAGTCTAGATTCAACAACAGTTCCAATAGCATATCTATTTGGATTAGCTTTAAATTCACTCATATCTGCAACTAATAAAATATTTTCTAAAAGCTCGTTAATACCTTCACCTGTAGCCGCTGATATCTTAGTAAATATTGTATCGCCACCCCACTGTTCTGGCATTAAACCATATTCACTAAGTTCAGTCATAATTTTTTCCGGATTAGCTCCTGGTTTATCCATTTTGTTTATAGCTACTAAAATAGGAACGCCAGCAGCTTTTGCGTGGTCAATAGCCTCTTTAGTTTGTGGCATAACACCATCATCGGCAGCTACTATAATAATAACGATATCTGTCATACTAGCGCCCCTAGCTCGCATTTCTGTAAAAGCCGCGTGCCCTGGAGTATCTATGAATGTAATTAAACGGTTATTGCATTTAACCTGATAAGCTGATATAGCCTGGGTAATTCCTCCAGCTTCAGTAGATACTACATCGGTTCTTCTAATAGCATCTAATAAAGTTGTTTTTCCGTGATCAACGTGACCCATTATCGTTACAACTGGTGGGCGAACCACTAAATCTTTTTCATCATCAATTATTTCATATTCTTCAAAGTTTGTTAAATCAGCACTTTCTTCTCTTTTAAGTTCTTTATTATAATAAGAAATTAGTATTTCAGCATTTTCAAAAGAAATTGGACTATTGATATTAACCATAAGACCTAAACTAAATAATTTTTTAATTAATTCAGAGCTAGGAACATTTAAAGCATTAGCTAAATCTCCAATAGTCATATTTTCTTTGTATAAAACAACATTATCATTTATTGTATTACTTTGTAATTTACCTTTGTTTTTATACATTTCTTTTTTCTTTTGAGCTAAAGCATTTTTATCTTCTTTCTTTTCCTCTTTCTTTTCTTTTTTTATTTTTTTAACAGGTGTTTTTTGTTTGACAATTTTTTCTTCATAAGCTTCTTCGATTTCTTCATCAGTTTCTAAGTTGTTATCTAATAGAACGATAGCATCTTCATCTAATAGATCATCTTCACTATTAGCATCAATACCTAATTCAGCACATTTTTCTAAAATATATTCTACTGTTCTATTAACATCTTCAGCATATTCTAATATACTCATCATAATTATGCACCTCTTTTCTATAATGTTTTTAATTCTTCATATAATTCATCAGGAACTTCTGTTTCTAAAATTTTGTCTAAAATTTTAGTTTGTTTAGCTTTTTCAAATACTGCTAAATCTTTTTTTAAATAAGCTCCGTGACCATTTACTTTTCCAGTTGGATCAGCTATAACTCCTTCTTCTGTTTTTACAATTCTAATAAGTTCTTTTTTGGGAAATTTTTCTTTAGTAACCACACACATACGCATTGGAATTTTTTTTATTTTATTCACTTATATTTATTCCCATTTCACTAGCTTCATTATACGTTTTAATATCTAAAGTATAATGTGTAAGTCTAGCCGCTAAACGGACATTTAAACCTTTTTTACCAATGGCAAGTGATAGATTATCATTATCGACAACAACTAAAGCTTGTTTTTTCTTTTCATCAGTTATAAATATATGAAGGTTTTTAGCCGGGCTTAAAGCATTTTCAATAAATCTAGCGTCATCGGTATCATAAGGAACGACATCGATTTTTTCTCCATTTAGTTCATCGATAATTCTATTTATTCGGCTTCCTCTTTCACCGATACAAGCGCCAACTGGATCGACATTTGGATTTTCCGAATAAACTGCTATTTTAGTACGGTTACCAGCATCTCTAGCTACACTATAAACTAAAATAATCCCTTCGTTTATTTCTGGTATTTCAAGTTCAAATAAACGTTTTACAAATCCATAGTGATTTCTTGAAAGTAAAATAAGTGGTCCTTTACTATTATTTTCAACTTTAGTAATATATACTTTTATACTAGAGCCCATTTTAATAGTCTCACCAGGTATAATTTCACTTTTAGGTAAAATACCTTGTGTTCTTCCTAAATCAATATAATAATTACGAACGTCTTCCATTGCAACTGTTCCTACAACCATTTCATCTTTTTTATCTTCAAATTCGTTATTAATAATTTCTCTTTCAGCTTCTCTTATTTTTTGAATCACTACTTGCTTAGCTGTAGCTGCAGCTACCCTACCAAAATCTTTTGGCGTAACTTCTTCTTCAATTGTCTCACCAATTTTAATATTAGGAACGATCTTTTTAGCATCTTTTAAGGTAATATGAATTCTTTCATCATATACGTATTCTTTTTCTACCTCTTCTTCGTTTCCTTCTTCATCAGTAATAATTTCGGTTTCAACTTTACCTTTTTCTTTTTCCCAATTTTCATCATAAACTACAGTTTTAAATGAATAAATTTTAATTTCGCCTGTTTTTTTATTGATATCAACTCTAACATTTGATAATGAATGATAATTCTTTTTGTAAGCAGATGTTAAAGCAAGTTCCATCGCTGAATAAATAATTTCTTTATCAATTCCTTTTTCTTCTGATAAATTATTAACAGCTTTCAAAAATGCCTTTCCGTCCATTTTATTCACTTCCTTTCTCTTTTGAACATACATCTAATACATAACTTTCACTTATTAAATCAGCTTCATCTAAAAGAGGATCTACGATTTTATTAACTTTTAAACAATCATTTATATTAATATATCCTTCTTTATCAATTATTAAGGTAAGAGTCCAAACTTTGTTCTCTTTTGTATAAGTAACTTTATCTAATATATATCCTGCTTTTTTTATCTCCTTTTCTAATAAGTCTCTTACTTTTTCTTCTATCATTTTCCCTCCTACTACATTAAAGAGTGGGAATTCCCACTCTTTGTTTTTTTCTCGAAGCACTTATATTATAGCATATCTTTTATTTTTTTCAAAGACTTTATATCATTTTATGCCTGTTTTTATTTGTTTATACCAAAAAACTTATCTATTTTTTTCAACTTAAACTATAAGATATATCAAAATTTTTATTTTAGTTTTCATATTTTGTTAAGAAACGTGTTATAATGATAAAGGAGGAATGAATATGGTAACATTCGAAAAAAAAGAAAGACTTATTAACATTATAAAAGGTATTAGTATTATAACGTTATATTTTTTAATTACTGAATATCGCACAGTTCCACTTGCGATTGCTCACATAGATTATAATGGTACCAGTCTTTTATTTAGAGAACTTTATACAACAATGATTGAATGTATAATAATATTTATAATTTTAATAATGTTCAAAAATCAAATAATAAACGCAATTAAAGATATAAAGAAAAATCATTTAACTTATTTTAAAAATAACTTAAAATACTATTTATTAGGTTTCTTTATAATGGCCGCTTCGAACGCTATAATAATGGTGCTGGGGGGATCATCATCAAACAATGAAATAGCCGTTAGAAATCAGCTTGAGTTTGCTCCTATTTATTCTTTTATTGCCGCTGTTTTTTTAGCGCCTATCATTGAAGAAGGAGTATTTAGATTAGGGCTTAGAAACATTTTTAAAAACAATTTTCTCTTTATTCTTGCTTCAGGGTTAATTTTCGGTGGACTTCATTTATCTGGAATGCTTGGTAATCCTTTACTTGGATTATATTTACTTTCATATAGTTGTTTTGGAATTACTTTCGCTTATATGCTTGTAAAAACAAACAATATATTCGTTTCAATGGGATTTCATTTTATGCATAACGGACTACTAATATCTTTACAGTTATTTGTAGCATTATTTGGATAGAAGACTTTAGTCTTTTTTCTTTTTATGATAAAATTATGATAGGTGGTAATATGGCAAACAAAAAGAAGAAAAAAAGACATATTATTTTAAAAACTATTTTATTAATCATCACTCTAGGGCTTTTTGTATATGCTTATGGAACTTATATCGAGCCTAAACAGTTAATGATAAAGGAAAATAAAATTGTCAGTAACAAAATTACCGATAATTTTGATGGTTTTAAAATTGTCGGTATTAGTGATATTCATTATGGAAAATATTACACAATTAAAGATTTAAATAATTTAGTAACCACTATCAATAGTCTTAATCCTGATATCGTTGTCTTTACTGGCGATTTAATTGATAAAACCACTAAAATGACTACTAGTAAAGCTGATAAAATTGCTAGCGAATTAAATAAAATATCTGCAAGCAGCGGTAAATACATTATTAATGGTGAAAATGACATTAAATTCGATGAATGGGAAAATATTATTACTAATGGCGGATTTATTAATTTAAATAATAATTACGATACCATTTATCAAAATAGTTATGACAGCATTTTAATTGCCGGATTAAGTACTAGTGCGGATAAAGAAGCTATTATCAATAAAAATCAAAAAACTATGAATTATATCAATTCTTTTGAAAAAGGTGGGCCAATATTTAACATTTTATTGATCCACGAACCTGATTACATCGATGAACTTGAAGATAATAAATTTGATCTAATTTTATCTGGACATTCCCATAATAGTCAAATAAATGTTCCATTTATAAGAGATTTATTATCTAGAAAAGGGGCGGTCAAATACAACCACGGACACTATAAAATTGATACTAGTGATTTATATGTATCTAGTGGAATTGGAACGACAAACTTTAACTTTAGAATATTTAATACCCCAAGCATTGATGTATATAGATTAATTCAAGGCAAAAAATCAAAATAAACTTTAATTTAAATGATATGAACCTCGTTTCTATGTTAAAAACGAGGTTCATATTAGTTTATAGCTTTAGTTTAATTTTTTCTGATAACTATGAGCAGTTTGTTTTTGTTTAATATCTAACTCATAAATTGCTTCGCAGATTTTATAATAATAAAAGGCTTTAATTTTATCATAATTTCCTTCACCAATTGCCTCCTCTAAAAACTCTCTATATGGTTTATGTTCATATGCTTTAAGACAAACTGATGGAAGACCGACATTTAAAAATAGTTTATTAATAAATCCTCTAATACTTCTTTTATTGCCATCAACAAACGGATGAACTTTAATTAAATTACATTTTAATTCGACGCATCTATCAATATATTCAAAAATTTTACTGTAATCTTTTTTTACGTCTTCACCTAATTTAACAATATCACCAATTTCATAATCTAAATTATTAAGGCAATTTCTTATTTCATAATGAGGAATAATATCTACAGCAATACCATTTAAATGAGCTGTAGCATTTCTAATTGTTCCGCCTACTTCTGGATAAGGTGCTTTCGAATATAATTTTCTATGAATTTCTAATAAAGTATATACATCAAAACGATAGTTAATATCATCTGAATGTATATAATTATACATTTCTCTAAGTCCTTCTTTAGCAAATGGCTCATCATTATTTTCTAAACCACTTTCATTATCAATAAAATCATTAATCGCACTTTCTCTTATATCATCTAAATTTCTATATTCTTTATCTATTTTATAATACTCACTAATAAAGTCTTTAGATGAAATTTCATTATCATCATAAAGAATTTCTAATCTTTGTTTTTGAACATCAGCATTCATATAATTTCCCCCTTTAATTCGGTGGTTATATTATCAAAAAAATTAAAATTAGTCAAATTAAAAAGGCTTTTTAAGCCTTTATACTCCAACCGACATAGTTTCTGGCAAAGTCGAACCACCATCAATTACTATTCCTTGACCGGTTATATAACTAGATTCTTCACTAGCTAAAAAAGCAGTTAAATTGCCAAGTTCTTCTATTGTTCCCAGTCTTTTCATTGGAATTCCTTGAGCAATACCATCTATAACGCCTTCTGGATTATTTGCATCAGTTTCTTTGGCTATGGCTTCAACCATCGGAGTCATAATATAACCCGGCATAATCGCATTTACTCTAATGCCTTTTTCTACTAATTCAGCAGCTAATCCTTTAGTAAAACCAATTAATGCTGCCTTAGTTGTTGCATAAGCTACTTCTCCGCTATCAGCTACCATTGGACCTGTTACACTCGATAAATTGATAATTGATCCTTTATCCATATAAGGTAAAGTTGCTTTAGTAACATTCCAAGTTCCTTTAATATTAACATCAAAATGGAAATCTCTAACATCATCTTCCATATCTTCAAAAGTTTCCAATTGGCATACACCGGCATTGTTAACTAAAATATCAATATTTCCATATTTATTATATATTTCAGTTATATATTCATTTACTTTTTCTTTATTACGAATATCGACTTTATACCCAACTACTTCATAGTTTTCACTTTGAAGTTCTTCAGTAGTATCATTTACCTTATCATTATAATCTAAAATTGCCACTTTAGCGCCTTCTTTCAAAAACACTTTGACAATTCCTAAACCATTCCCCATCGCACCCCCAGTTACAACTGCTACTTTATCTTTTAATTTCATATTATCACCTTTCCTTTAATACTTCTACTTCATCATCATCTTTTAGTAAAAAAGCATTGCCATCATCGGTATCTAAATGGAGTCTCAAAGAAGCATCATCTAATATTTTTAAATACACATTTTTTAATATACCCGGTTTTTCACTATTTACTCTTATACATACTTTATCAGTATTTTCTAGGCCATATTTTTTAACATCAAGAGGAGTTAAATGGATATGACGATTAGCCATAATTAAACCTTCTTCTAAAAATACTTCTCCAAGCGGTCCAATTAAAGTAATTGGAAGACTACCAGTAACATCACCAGAGGTTCTAATTGGTGGATTTACTTTCAACTTGAATGCATCAGTTTTTGATATTTCAATTTGATTATAGGAACGAAAAGGTCCTAAAATACGCACATTAGGAATCTCTCCTTTTTCCGTTTTTATCGTTACTGTACTAGTACTAGCGAACTGCGTAGGTTGATCTAAATCACGCAATTTTTCTAATTTATCATTTCCAAATAATTTCATATAAGTTTCTTTAGTTAAATGAATATGCCTAGCTGAAATACCAACTTTAACTTTCATTCTATCACCCCTTATTATTAATAATTATATCATATTTGATGGTCCTATTAAATATATTTCTATAGAAAGGATGATTGAATGAACAATAATTTTGTAAACCCTAGTACTTTTCCAGGTACTCCATTATATACTGGTGGTACGGCGGTTCCCAATCAAGATACGGCTCAAAATTATCAAACAGTTATGTCTGATACTGAGTTTGAGCAATCCTATATTGAAAACATTTTAAGATTAAATCGAGGTAAACAGGTAGAAGTATATGCATCATACCCAGATAGTACTGAATGGCGTGATAAAGTTTTTAAAGGAATTATTGAGCAGTCTGGCCGTGATCATATTATTTTAAGTGATCCAGCTACCGGTAATTGGTATTTAATTTTGATGATTTATGTTAATTACATAAAATTTAATGAACGCATTATTTCAAGTTCAGAATTTTATCCAAATAATTGAAATAGATAAAGATATTTGCTATAATGATAATAGGTGATTAGTATGACAATATTATTCATTGTATTAGCAAGTCTTTTTATTTTATTTATTATAATAATATTAATTGCAAATACTTATAACAATTTCCAAAATTATATTATTAGAATAAATGAAGCAGAAGCAAATATTGATTCTACTCTTAGAAACAGATTCGATTTACTTAATAAATCAATTGATATTATTAAGGCTAACACCGAAATAGAAGGCGAAATTTTTAAAAGTGTTATTAAACTTCGTTCACAAAAACTTTCTAACTTTGATTTAGACCGCGAATTATATGAAGGAATTAAAGAATTTAATAAACATAAAGAAGAACATCCTGAGCTTAGAAAAAGTGAAGTATTTACAAAAATCGATATTTCTTTAAATGAATCAGAAACAGAAATTGTCGCTTTTAGAAAATATTATAATGATATTATTACAAACTATAATAAATTAGTTAGAAGATTTCCTTCTAATCTTATTGCTTTATGTTTCAAATTTAAAACTAAACCATATTTCGATGGTAAAAATATGGAAGATGATGATACTAAAGATTTTAAACTATAAAAAAAGATATACTTTGTTATATCTTTTTTAGTACTTTAATTTTTCCTTTAACTAAATATTCTAATGAACTTTCATCACATTTATTAAAATCAGGATTCCAATAATTATGTGCCATTTCTAAACTCTCGTTGTAGCTAATTCCAATACTAGGAAGAAAATCAGCACTTGATACAAACATTGTTCCCGACACTGCCACTTTAAGTAACTCTCTATCACCTGGCAAATCTTTTTTCCAAGTTATTATTTGTGGTTCATCACAAACCCAAATAGCTTCTCTACGACTAATTTTATTGGGATAATATTCTCTTCTTACTTCTTCTAAAGCATTTTCTCTCTGACAAATAAGTAGATTATGAATATATATATCGGAATACTCAAGCAATATATCAATTGTATTATCATCTGGTTTACTTTTTCTATAATGTCTTATTATTTGATAAAATGGTAAATATTCATTATCAAATTGTTCTAAATAAGATGTATTATTTCCTGAACTTGTATAGTTACTTAAAAAATCTTTTGAAGTATTATCAATAGTGCTACCTTCAACCCATAACTCTGGATAAATATTAAGTCTATGTAAATGATACATTGTTTTATTATTAACTTCCATAAAAGGTCCCCCTTTTTAACCGAAAATATTTTATCATATAATCGATAAATGTCAAACTAAAGATTATATAAAATTATATTTATTAAAAAATTAATCATATGAAACTATTATATTTCATATGATTTTCTTTGAATATTAATTATGGATAATTATTACAAGGTCCAAACGCATAGTTATGAACTAAAAGGCCATAAAAACTTACATAATAATTTTGATTATCTTCTACTGATATATTATATACTGATATTGTTTTAACCCTATTTACTTGTTTATTTGTTATTGTAACTTCATCATTGTCACGTTTTTTACTCATACCGCATCAACCAGCCCACGTCTCCTATGGATTACCTTAACCAGATATAACTTACTAGCACCAGCTCGGATTCGCCGTCACCTGATTAATACCATCCGACACAGTAGTAGTACATCCCACACCCACCTTGCAAGGGGACGATGGGGTAGTAACAGAAACCGACGTCGAATGTACTTGGCCAGATCCCACAGAAGCAGGATAACAAACATATGAACAAGTATAAGTACCATCTGCACAGCCAGTTGGAAATGTTATTGTCATTATCCGACCTGAACCAAAGCTAGTAGATGTAGATGGTAAAGCATTAGTACTAACAGGTTTCATATCTGATTCTACTACTTTGCTTCCTTTTGTTACTTTAACTTGAATATTGTGAGAAGTATTATGAGTTATTTGATCAAAGGTATATACATTATTAGTGGGGTCATCATTACTTACGTATTCTTCAGTATCTTTTTTAAATTCATATGTCGCACCTCTAACTACTGGTGCAGTTACAGTTATTGCTCTTGTTGTTGATTCTGTCTCAAAATCTATTGCCTCTGGCATTCCTGTTCCTTCTTGGATATAATTTAAAGTTATAGTTACTTCCGCTTTTAAATTATCAGGTTGCGTTGTGACTTCATCACTATATGTTACTTTTACGCTTAAGGTTGCCGTACTACTAGGATTTAATTTATCCCCTTCAGCTATTCCTGAAGTTGCTATTTTTATATTTTCATTTGTGTTTTCACTAACATCAATACTATCTAACTCAGCATTGATATTTCCTTTATTTTCAACAGTTATATCATAAGTTATAGAATCTCCAGGGCTTACTAAATTAGCTTTAAAGGTAGCAGATAGGTCATCTACTACTTGGGACTCTTCATCAGAAGCTTTTCCTACTATATCTTTACTAGTAATTCCAGTTATCTTTATATCCCAGTTACTACTAATTGATGTTGTTCCGTTTATAGTTAAAAGTGTATTGAAAGCAGCATATCCGATAGTCATTAATAATAGTACTCCGCATAATGAATATATTATTATATTTCTCTTTCTTTTTTCACTCATACATTTTTCTCCTTACCTAGTTTATTCTATAAATATTATACCCCCCCCCCCCAGGTTTTTGGCAAGTATTTTTAAGGAAAAAAATGATATTTTTCTATTTCTAAATTTAGTTTTACCTATATTTCTTATTTTATACCTTGGTATGGGTAATACAAATGCCTTATTATAATAATATCACGCATAATGCTAATTAGTAAATATGAACAAAACCAAAATAAATTTTGACTGCCTTACTTCACAGTAAGGCATTTCTACTTCACCGAAACTACTGCTCTCCATAGACCAATTTCCGATGGTCACCACCGTATTTGTATTTTTTTAGTCAAAAATTTATTGGTTATTAAACGTTTATTGTTCTAATATATTGTTTTAATCATTCAAATAATATATTCTCAGCGCATTATAATCTCTATCGTGTATTGTAGACATTCACACTTTCTTATACTTAAATCTTTTATCTCCTTATTTTGAATTACATCTACTACATATCTGACTACTTGGATAGTATCTATCTATTTTGATTAATTTTTCTGTTTATCATTAGGATACATCCTAAATACATAAGCTTTATACATAATTATCCCCCTATCTTTGTTAATTCAAGTGTAATATATCTTTGGACATTTGTTCAATAGATTTTTAATATTTTCTTTAAAAGTGCACTTCCCTTATACATAATAAAAACGCACCATATTTTTACTTATAAAAAGCAGAATATAATTAAGTAAAAAATGACTTGGTGCGTATATGGAGCCTAAGCCCCTTTAGATAAGCTTTACTTACCTAAAGGAGCCTGGGCTTAGTAATACAAACACGGTGTAGATGAGTTAGATGAACAAGAATTAGTTACTGTATTATATCCATCACTAACACTTGTTGAAGTAATAGTACTACCACCAGTCATATAAGTATCGCATGAACATAAGCCAGCATTACATACAGAAGAACAATTACTACAACCAGAAACACTCAAACTACAGGTTAATCCATTTGAACATCCTTCAGGAAAACTAGCCTGGCCACCAACAGGTACTCTAGAAGCTGAACACCCAGTTGTATTTTCAAGTAATAAAGTACTAACAGGTTTAACTTCTGATTCTATCTCTTTTCCATCTTTTGTTGTTAGTTTAACTTGAATATTATGTTCCGTATTATGCGTTATTTGGTCAAAGATGTGCGTAGAACTATCTTCAACATAATCTGCTGTATCTAATTTATATTCATATTTTGTTATTTCTGCCCTTGGTTCTATTTTTGGTGTTACCGTTATTGACCTAGTTGTTGATACTGTTTCAAAATCTACTATAGGATCTGGGTCTGGTATTACCTCTCCTTTTCCTAATTGTTCAAAGGTAAAGCTTATCTTTACTTCACTACTTCCTATTTCTGGTACGCCGTTAAAATCTGGATTATATTCGATTTTTACTTTGATTATTTTTACCCCTTTACTTGATAATGTCTCTCCCTTTTCATATCCACTTGTTGTTATTTTTATAGCATCGTGATTACTTACAGTTGTCTGTTCAACATTTGTAAGTACAGCATCCAATGTTCCTTTATTTTCGATAGTTACATCGTATTCTATGGAATCCCCTTTTTGATATAAGTTAGCTTCCATACTGGCCGTTAATTCTGACCAAACTGGATTATTTACTTCTTCGGCCATATTAGTTATATTAGTTCTTTCTACATTAGTTATTTTTATTTCCCAGTTACTTGTTATACTAGTTGTTCCATTTATATCAAGGAGTGTATTAAAAGCGGCATACCCTACAGTCATAAAGAGTAATACTCCGCATAGCTAGCATATTATTATATTTCTTCTTTTGCGTTCACTCATACATTCTTCTCCTTACCTAGTTTACTCTAAGTATATTATACCCCCCCCCCCCAGGTTCTTGACAAGTATTTTTGGGGTATTTTGTGAAAATTTTGCAATATAAAAACAAGCACGTTCAAATATGCTTGCTTTTATATATTCTATTTATTTGGATCTACTAATATTTTGACAGCTGGGTCAGTTCCAGAAGTTAATCTCTCATAAGAATGTTGTACTTCTTCTAAACTAACAATATCATCGATAAATTTAGTTACATCTATCTGCTTTTTAGCCATTAAATTTATACAAGTTTCAAATTCTAATTTAGTATAAGCAATTGCTCCCTGAACTGTAAGTTCGTGCATAACAGCAATAACAGTTGGAATAGTAATAGGTTCTGATGATACACCAACTAAAACTACTGTTCCTCCTGGTTTAGTAAGCATTAAAGCCGAAGTTACAGCTGGTGCATTACCGCAGCATTCAATAACAGCATCAAATTTAGCAGATAATTTTTCTGTTAATTTAGCATTTTTAGCATCTATCCATTCATCGGCAACTCCTAAATCTACGGCTTTCTTTCCTCTCGCTTCATTGGTTTCTGATACAACGACATAACTAGCGCCTTCCATTTTGGCAAACATTGCTGAAACAAGACCAATTATACCGCCTCCAATAACTAATACTTTTTGTCCCATTTTAATATCAGCTAAATGTGCGGCGTGAAGACCAACTGCGGTAGGTTCTACCATCGCAACTTCTTCATCACTAACACTATCTGGTACTTTAAAAACCATATCAGGTCTAAGAGCCATTTTAGGCGCAAGTCCTCCTGGATTATCTAATGATAACCCGGTGGCATTATTCCAAGTTTCTAGACAATATTGAACATTACCACTTTCACAGGCTTCACAATGCCCACAAGGTGAAATTGGTAAGGCGGTTACTCTATCTCCTACTTTTAAATCTTTTCTACTACCAGGATCGGTTACCACTCCACAATATTCGTGCCCCATAACTAAACCTTGGGGTGCGCCACCTACCCAATAATGTAAATCAGAACCACAAATTCCACATTTTTTAACGTCAACGATTACACTTCCATTTTTTGAAACAGGTGGTTCTATTTCCTTAATTTCAAATTCTTTTACTCCTTTAATTGCTACTGCTTTCATTTTTTCCTCCCCTTTTTCTTCTTATTTTTTCTTCGTCTTATTATTTTTAAGATTATGTAAAATAGTATAAGTGTTCCTAAGACAAATATACCATACATTATATGGTCGCTAGTTAATTCAATTTTTTTAGTTTTCTTTTCTTCTTCATCAGCAGGGACTTTAATAACATATTCGCCATCTCTAGTATATAAATAATTTTCTCTAGCGTACCTAGCTACATAATCTTTATCTTGAAGTTTATTTATTTCTGTTTTTAAGTCCTCCGATTTGCCTTTTAAATCATTTAATTCCTCTTTTAAACTAGCTTCTTCGTGGTGTAGTTTATAAATAGAATTAACGGTGGCAACTAAGGTAAAAGCACAATACCCAATTGCTATAATAACAATTGGGGTAATTACAGTAAGTCTTCTTTTAGCAGTTTTAGTTACCTTTTTATTAGCCATTTTCTATCACCACTACTATAAAAAGTATATCATTTTTTAAAATGTTTGGCAATTACTTGTTCAAGATAATAGCCCCCTATTAACATTATTAAACAGTAGGGATGAAAAACTGCATTATTTATTTCTTTAAGCAAAATGAAATATATAAGCACACTTATTAAAACAACTAAAAAAGTCCCTAAGAATTTAATCCATTTTTTACTATTATAAATTATTTTATGATTAACATTTATAAATAAGGAAAAAAAGATTCCATATAAAAAAGAAAAAAGTAATGCAAAAATTTGAGTTTTTAGATCCATTATTTAAACAGTTTTGTAAATATGCTACTTTCTTTATCTTTTTTTCCATTTTCAGTATAATTTAAGCTATTTACCTTTCCTTTAATGGAAACATTGCCTTGATAAGTATCTAATTTAATTATTTCTAACTCTTCACCCTTAATAATTAAATCACCCATCGTGGTTTCCAAATAAAATTCATCTTCATCAAAACTATCAATTTTTTTTACTCCTGTAATAACTATATTTTTTCTCTCATTAAGCGTAATTCCGTGCGTTAATGAAGAAATTGCTTCCATCTTGTCCATAATTTTCCTCCTAGAAAATTATATGCACAAAAAAGAAGACTATTCATCTTCTTTTAAATTATTATATTCTTCGATAATTGCATCTTCAAACATCTTACGACAATCTTGTGTAATTGGGTGTGCAATATCGTGGTACTCATCATTATTGGTTTTGCGACTTGGCATAGCAATAAATAATCCACCATCACCCTCGATAATTCTGATGCCGTGAACTGCAAAGCAATCATCTAATACCACAGATGCAATTCCACGAATACGAGAATTCTCCTTTTCAATCTTTCTAACGTTTATTGATGTAATTTTCAAGCTAACCTCTCCCTTCTGGTACCTTAAATTCCAATTTAAGTATACAATATTTTAAAGAAAAAAACAACTATTTATCAAAAATTTTAATTGTTTTTGTAATAATATCTGCATATGAGAAAGATTTTACACTTTTATTTTCGTCCATTACTTCAACTAAAAAGATACAATTATATAATTTTGTAATCTTTGCCTTATAAGTTTCGTGCTTATTACGACCAAGATTATACTTGATAGTTAAAGGTTTCCCAATATAACTACTTAAAGTCTTTCTAATAATTTCATTATCACATACACCTTTATCTAGGATATCCCACATACATTGTTCCTTTCGTAATAATTCCTCCAATTCCATCTTTACCGTATTTGGTTTTTTCTAATATTTCTTTTAAATTAATATCTTTGTTAATATCCGATAAACTCATTTTAGCCGCTACAATGGCTGGATCTAGAGCGTGAATATTTATTCTTTTAGGACTTGAAGCAAAATTAGCTCCCGCTTTTATAAGCTCTTCATAATAAGAAGCACACGCGCCAGCAATTATAATTAATTTTTCGTGACTGCTTTCATATTTACGAGCATTTTTAACCGCTTCAGCAAAATATAAACTTGACTTATAAGCTGATAAATCATCCGTATTTCCTTTACGTTTATTATAAGCATCGTGTCCTGTAATTACCACGATATTTGGTTTATACTCTTCTAATAATTTTATAATATTTCTAGGAATATCTTCTTCTTTTTCATTAATACCCATTGCCCAAATATTTATTTTTTTATAATACTCAAGACACCTATTTAAGTAATCCATATCACTATCAATATGAAGAATTTTCCCTGGTAAATAAAAATAGTCATTACGATCTAAATCAACTTTTGTCTCTAGTCTATCTAAAAAGTCTTTTTCGTGTTCGATATCTTTATCATCGTGTTTCTTTAAATCATCGATATTGGCATCAGCGATTAATCTTATATTCATTCCTTTTAATTTAACTTCATTTCCGTTTATTTCAATAATCTTAAAGACGACATCATTATCATAAGAATTACGCGTTACTAAATCACCTACATTAAATTCCATATTATCACCCAAACAATTATATGAATTAAAAACTAAAAGTATTCTTAACACTTTTAGTTTTTTAAAATATAAAAATTACCTTCATTATTGCTTTGATTAATATTTAAATCAGTCAAAAACGCTGAAATAGTTATTGTAATTATCAAAAAGGTACATAGTAAAATAGTTGTAATCAAGTTTGCTTTATTTAAACGAACTATCTTAATCACCTCCCTTTTATCGTCAAAAATTGCACTTTATATATAATAAAATTATGATCGGTGATAATATGATTAAATTGCAAAGATTAAAAGATTTAAGAGAAGATATGGATCTTAATCAAACTGATTTATCTAAAATTCTTAAAATGTCACAGGCACAATATTCACGAATTGAAACTGGTGAAAATATGATAAGTTTAGATAGTCTAATTAGATTATCAGAATTTTATAATGCCAGTACAGATTATATTTTAGGTTTAACTGATGAAAAAAGGCCATATTCTAAAAGATAATTTAATCTTAATTAATTATATTCTTAATATGTATTATAAATGTCAAATCTAAATACCCTTATAATAAGAAAAACATATCTTTAAATATTTAAAGGTATGTTTTATTCGCATAAAAGTAACATTTTAGAAAAATACATTTCTTTTTGACTAAAAAATGTAAAGAAAAAAAGGAATTTTAAATTCCCTAATAATTTTCTATTGTATATGGTTTATCTTGGGTACCTGCTCCTGATAATTTAATATCGGATTTTAGATAGAGAGTTGGAACAACATTACGTTCCCAACCTGCAGCATCCATACCAAGACTACCATTAGATAAAAACACAACTATTCCATCAGCATTGTCATTTGTACCTACTCCTGGTCGATATTCTGGTAAAATAGTCCAAGCAGCCACATCATCAAGAGAATGATGCATCCACTGAGTATTTCCACAAAATGTTACATTCCAAATCGCATTCGGGCTTTGCCCACATTGTGCTTGATTTGAATTTGACTTTAAAAAATCACTTGGTGATATAAGCCCAATATAACTTTTGGAGCTGTATTGTTTTTCTTCAGAAACAATGGTAGATAAACTTTGTGATGCCCAAGTAATTGGCCCATAATACCAATTATGATTTTCTATATATGTTTTAAAAGTTGGATTTATAGTATCATAATATGTATTATTTAAATAATTTTTTATATTAGAGTCGCTTTCGACTGTTCCACTTACTCCATCTCTTGAAAAAAAATGATTATCAAAATTTTCTGTTTCAGCCCAAACACCACAGGCACATTTTGGTTCATCGCATTGCACATAACTACAATATCCAGTAGTTCTAGCATCTTTAGAATCAAATGCCCTCTTTTCTGGCAATGCATTATTTCGCATTATCTTAATAGTACCATCAGTTTCAATTGCTATTATTCGCCATTGTTCTCCATTAAAGGTTATATAGTTATTTGGGTTTCCACCTTTATATACATATCTTCCCGGTTCTACAGGGTCATTATATAATCCATCTTCTGCAGTTACTATAGGCACTTCTATTCCTTTCATATCGATAACTGTACTAGGTTCCACTTCTGATTTATTCTTTTGTACATAATCTAATTTCATTTCAAAACTTGCAGTCTTATTTTCTGGTTGCTTTGTTACTTCAGGATTATATTCTATCTTTACTGTTAAGGTTGCACTATGATCTGCTAGTAACTCATCTCCTGCTGCAAGTCCAGTTGTTGTTATTAATATGGCTTCATTATTTAACTGTGGCAAGATTATTTTATTTAGCTCAGCATCTATTGTTCCTTTATTTTCTATAGTCACATCATAAGTTATATAATCTCCTGGACTTACTAAATTTACATTAAATGTTGCTTCTAAATCTTCATATTTTGGAAATTCCTCTACTGAAGATGCATCTCCTTCTTTTGCATTTTGTTTAATGTCTGTTATTTTTATATCCCAGTTACTAGTTATACTTGCTGTTCCATTTATATTTAAAAGTGTATTAAAAGCCGCATACCCTACAGTCATTAATAATAGCACTCCGCATAACGTACATATTACTATATTTCTTTTTTTCTTTTCACTCATACATTTTTCTCCTTACCTAGTTTACTCTATAAATATTATACCCCCCCCCAGGTTTTTGGCAAGTATTTTCAGGGAAAATATTGAAAAAATTTGCAAAAAGAAATAGTTGAACTTTTTAAAATAATATAGTATAATTTAGTTAGTGAATTTATTTCACAAAAAAGGAAGCGCTGAAACTTATCAGCGACTACCTTGTTGTTGGTAGCCTACTTAGCTTACGCTAATAGGCTTTTTTTGTTACCAAATCCCCCTGAGAGTTTATAAGCTCCTACTTGAATAAGATAAGCAAAATGATAATAGCTAGTAAAACAATAGTAAGTATGTCTTTTTTATTTAGCCTATTATCAAACCGCCTTTTGAATCTTTTTTGATAAAAGAAGGTAGCCTATGATAGTGGTTTCTGCACTTCAAAAAAGCAATATTATTACACAGTATTTTTATAGTCAAATTACAAATTTGCCAAATTACCATAAATAATTATATAAATAAACCGCACCACATTGGTGCGGCTAATCCCAAGTACAAGGGGCAAAGACCATAGGCATAATAGGATATGATCCCATTTCATCATTGTGAACTAAAAGGTTATCATAGCCTACATAATAATTGTGATTATCTTCTACCTCCATATTATATACTTTTGTTTTATC
>CANQNL010000004.1 GCA_947625215.1 uncultured Bacilli bacterium
ATTAAAAATTTCTTTAAATTATTTCATAAAGAAAACCTCAGCTATTAAATAACTGGGGTTTGTCTACAGTCTGAATAGGATTTTATAAAATCCTATTGTTTTTAGTAAAATGGTCTATTAATAATATAATTATTAGTCATATACTATATTGAGGTGATAAATTTGAATATTTCTGTATCAGATTTATTAAGACTAACAAATCCCAATATAATAGATATAAGGACTGTAGAACATTTTAATAATAATCATATGCCAGGAGCTAAAAATATAGGAATGCAGGCATTACTATTAAATCCAAATAAATATTTAAATACAAGAGAAACTTATTATATTTATTGCCAGCGTGGTATAAGTTCACAAAAATTATGTCAGATATTAAGAAGTCAAGGTTATAATACTATAAGTGTAATTGGTGGTTATGAAGCTTGGCTCTTAGAAAAGTAACAATATGCTACGAACAATGACACCAATTATTTGGAAAAATGTGGGAAAATAATATTGGTGATAAGTATGCAGTTTAATCGAAATGATGAAAATTATGTGTATGATTTCGTTGGCAAAAACATTCGAAAATATCGCAAAGAAAAAGGCTGGACGCAGAAAAAATTAGCCGAAGAAAGTACATATTCCAAACAATTTATTTCCAATATGGAAAATAATGTTCATCAAACCTTTTCACTTGGAACTTTGTGGAAATTATCGCAAGTTTTAGATGTTGAATTATCAGAACTATGCAAAGAACCAAAAGAAGAAAAAGAAAATGTCTTTTAAAGTATATTGATATATACTTTTTTTCTTGGTAATCTTGAAACAATTTATTATATAAGTTATAATGAAAGTAAGGGAGGTCTGGAAATGGAATATGTAATTATAGGCTTATTAGTTATCTTATTAATTATAAGTGTTATATCATTAACTAAAAATATTAATGAATCTAATATTACCGAAAGACTTGGAAAACTAGAGACCGAAGTAGTCAAAGAACTAGGTTTATTTAAAAATGATTTAGCTAATAATACTAATGATAACTTTGATAAATTAAATGAAAAAATTGAAAAAAGATTAAATCAAATAAATGATAAAGTAAATGAAAGATTAGATGAAAATTTTGAAAAAACCAACAAAACATTTACTTCAGTACTTGAAAGATTATCTAAGATTGATGAAGCACAAAAGAAAATTGATAATTTATCAAACGATATTGTATCATTACAAACTGTTTTAACTGATAAAAAAACTAGAGGTATTTTTGGTGAAATAAATTTGAAACATATTTTAGAAAATGTCTTTGGACCTAATAATAACAAAATATATAAATTACAATATACATTAAGTAATGGAACAATAGCCGATAGTGTAGTTATGGCACCAGAACCTTTAGGACTAATAGCTATTGATTCCAAGTTTCCACTAGAAAATTATCAAAATATGGTAGATAAAAGTAATATGCATAGAGAAACATCAGAAAAATTATTTAAACAAGATATGAAAAAACATATTGATGCAATTGCTAGTAAATATATAATTCCTGGTGAGACAACTGATCAGGCCATACTTTTTTTGCCAGCTGAAGCTATATTTGCTGAAGTAAATGCATATCATCAAGATGTAATGGATTATGCTTATAAAAAAAGAGTGTGGATTACTGGACCAACTACTTTAATGAGTACTTTAACAACCTTACAGATAATTATGAAAAATATCGAACGTGATAAATATACTAAAGTAATTCAAACTGAACTTAGATTATTGGATGAAGAATTTAAAAGATATAAAGATAGATGGGATAAACTATCTAGAAGTATCGATACCGTAAGCAAAGATGTTAAAGAAATTCATACGACAACAGAAAAAATCACCAAAAGATTTAATTCAATTAATGGTGTAGAAATGGAGACATTAAATGATAAAGAAACTAAATATATTGCTCATACTGATAACACTGACTTGTAGTACATTTACAATTATTAATGAGTTAGATTCATCAATAGTAATTATTTTAAAAGATGCCAGTATTTATTTTACAATTTTTTTGCCATACATTGTTAGAAAAATATTTAAAATAGAAATTAAAGAAGATTTAGTAACTATATGGATTATCTTTATATTTTTCTCACATTATTTAGGAGTAGCCGCTGAATATTACAATAAATGGGAATATTTAGATAAAATTACACACTGTATTTCTGGAGTTATTACGGCCTATATAGCTGCAATGATATTGAATTATAATAAAACGAAAAATGTAATATTTAATATTTTATTTATAATTTCTTTTACTTGGTTTTGTGCAGGAATGTGGGAAGTATTTGAATTTACTTGTAACTATTTATTTGGTGGTGATGCTCAAAGAGTGGCACTTACCGGAGTATCAGATACAATGTGGGATATGATTGTAGCTTTCTTTGGTTCAGTAGCCTTTAGTATATATTACTACTTTAAACGTAAGTTGACATAAAAACAGTTAATTAACTGTTTTTAAATGCTTAAATACTATATTTTTTCTAATAAATAGATTATAATTAAAATAGAGGTGGTAAGTATGGAAGAAAAAGTTTACGATATCATAACTGGTCAAAATAAAGCCATAACTTATGAGGAAATAATGGAGAAATTAGACGATGAGGAAAAAGATGAACTTACAAAAACTCTTGTTAAGCTAGCAAATGATTTAAAAATTAGAGTTACTAATAATGGCAAGTATGAAAAATTTAATGATACTAGTCAAAAAATTGGAACTTTAGCAATGAATGCTAAAGGTTTTGGTTTTGTTATTGTTGATGGTGAAAATGAAGATTATTACATATCAAAAAATAATATTAATGGCGCCGTAAATGGGGACACCGTAATTATTACTGTCATTAATGAAGAAAAGCACGAAGCTGTTATTAGAAAAATAAATCAGAGAAATTTAAATGATTTATTAGTAGGTGAATTTTACCGTAAAGATGATAAAAACTTTATTAAATTAGATGATGACAAACTTAATATTATTGTTGAAATAGATGATGAAAATACTAAAGGAGCAGTTCCTGGTCATAAAGTAGTTGTTAAAATTAATAATAATGTTAGTAAAACAAATTATTATAATGGAGTTGTCATTAGAATTTTAGGTCATAAGGATGATCCTGGAGTGGATATTTTATCAATTGCGGCGAAATATAATATTAATGATATTTTTAGTGATGAAGTAAAAAAAGAATTAGAAAAAATTCCATCTGAAGTTAAAGAAGAAGAATTAAAAGGAAGAAGAGATTTAAGAGAAGAAATGATATTTACAATAGATGGTGATGATACTAAAGATATCGATGATGCTATTAGTCTTAAGAAATTAGAAAATGGACATTATAATTTAGGTGTTCATATAGCCGATGTATCATATTATGTTAAAGAAAATACGGCAATCGGCGATGAGGCTTATAGTAGAGGAACTAGTTCTTATTTGGCTGATAGAGTCATTCCAATGCTTCCACATCAGCTTTCAAATGGAATTTGTTCATTAAATCCTGAGGTTGATAGGTTAGCTATTTCTTGTGTTATGGAAATTGATGAAAAGGGTAATACTTTAAATAGTGAAATTTTTGAAAGTGTTATCCGTTCTAGAAAACAAATGACCTATAAAAACGTTAATCAAATAATAGAAAAAGATGTTACTCCTGAAGGTTATGAAGAGTTTGCTGATACTTTAAAAGAAATGCATAAACTAGCGAAAATAATTAGAAAAAATAAAATTGAAAGAGGCTATATTGATTTTGATACCGATGAAGCTAAAATTATCGTCGATGAAAATGGAAAAGCAATTGATATTAAAAAACGTGAACGTGGTGAAGGTGAAAAGTTAATTGAAGATTTTATGATTGCTGCTAATGAAGCGGTAGCTACAACAATTACTTATATGGATCTTCCGTTTATATATCGTGTTCACGGTACTCCTGATGAAGAAAAAATTAGAGGCTTTTTAGGCTTTGTTAATGTTTTAGGATATAAGGTAGTAGCTAATTTAAGAACCATCACTTCAAAAACTATTCAGCAAATATTAGATCAATTAAGAGAAAAAAAAGAATATCCAATTCTTTCAAATATGTTACTTCGAAGTATGAAAAAAGCAATATATGATAGTACTAATATAGGACACTTTGGTCTTGCTAGTAAATGTTATACACACTTTACTTCACCAATCAGAAGATTTCCCGATTTAACGGTTCATAGATTATTACGTACTTATTTATTTAACCACGAAATTAATAATGAAACGATAAATTACTTTATGACTAAACTTCCACAAATTGCTATTCAGTCTTCTGAACGTGAAAGAGCTGCCGATGATTGTGAAAGAGATGTTACAGATATGAAAATGGCTGAATATATGCTTGATCATATTGGTGAAACATTTGAAGGTGTGATTGACACCGTAACTAATTATGGAATGTATGTAGAACTGCCTAATTTAGTTGAAGGAATGGTTAGAATAGAAGATTTAGATGATGATTATTATTTTTATCAAGAATCTTCTTATAGCTTAATTGGTAAAAGAACGAAGAAAAAATATATGCTTGGTGATAAAGTAACTGTAATTGTCGATAGTGTTATTAAAGAAAAAGGTTTAATTAATTTTAAATTAGCAAAAAAAGGTGATAAAAATGGAAATAAACAACAGGAAAGCAAAGTATGATTATCAGATTTTTGAAACTATTGAAGCGGGAATTGTTTTAACAGGAACAGAAATAAAATCGATAAGAGCTGGTAAAGCTAATTTAAAAGATAGTTATGCCACGATAAAAAAGGGCGAAGTTTTATTATTAAATATGCATATTAGCTCTTATGAACAAGGTAATAGATTTAACCACGAAGAGACAAGAACAAGGAAATTACTTCTGCATAAAAAAGAAATATTAAAATTAGGCGATAAAGTAAAACTTGAAGGTTATACTTTAGTACCATTAAAACTTTATTTTAGTAAAAATAGAGCGAAGATTTTACTAGGCGTGGCTAAAGGTAAAAAGACATATGATAAAAGAGAGGCCATAAAAAATAAAGATATGGAAAGAGAAATTAGAAGTAAATTAAAAAAATAATATTTTATGTTCTTTGTTGCTGATTGACAGCAAATATAAAGGTATGTTATAATACCTTTCAATTGGGGGCGCCTTGGTTTCGACAGATATATGGAGATTAAAGTTGCAAGTCGAAGGTACGCGTTAAGTACACAGTTAAATATAACTGGAAAAACAGAAGGCTATAAAGGCCAATTAGCTTTCGCTTAAAATAAGACGAAGCTGCTCTTTCTATTCTCTTTCCCATTGAGAATTTAAAGGGCTCACATTTAATGGGATATATTATTACTTGGCCTAGGAGTAATAATGAATGTCATAGGCTCACTAATATGTTGGTCGTTAGCTACTTTATTTATTAGGACATCACTTAGCTAACTAAACTTGTAGAGACTTTTTTGGAAGTGTATTTGGACAGGAGTTCGATTCTCCTCGCCTCCACCAGTGATGAATCTGTTCGAACTTTTTCGAACTTTAATATAGAGAACTTGTCAAAAGTTCTTTTTTATGTTATTATGTATTTATCAAGGAAACTTACATAAAATAAAAAAGGAACATTCAATATTGCAGTGTTGAGTGTTACCCAATAATTTGTGTAGCACCTAATTCAAACTGTTTGAGTGTCATATTTTTATTGCTATTACCAATAAGGTAAGGAGTAATAAAATGATAGCAATAAGCCAAAGGACTTTTACAATAAAAGTTCTTTTTTTCATTGTATCCCTCCTCTCAAGATTGGAGGACGACATTCACATCAAATATTCCTATAAAATTTATACTACAATTGATATTATAAAACAATTGAACATTGATTAATATTTATTATTTTATAATAGTGTGTGAGTCATTAATATTAGTTGATGCTTCTATATTGTATTTAATAGTTCACTGCAAAAATTTATTTAAAAAGATTTAAAATATCTTTAAAAGTATATCTGGCATAACCGTTTTAATTATTCTAAATAATATAGTGGAGAGATAATATGTTATCTCTTTTTCCTAGGGCGTCTATTTCTAAATTAATAATAAAATATAAAAATATTATTTTTTTTATACAATATGGGACTAAATATGATAAAATAATATTATAAAGAATAGGGAAGGGGATTAGAAATGCTTATTTATTTAATGAGAAATACCGAAATAACTAGTTTATGTTTACCTTCTACTATCCAGGGTACTTATTGGACTTCCTATAAAGGCCAAAATGGTCATAATGTAAATCTTATAAGCATTGAGGCTAATCAAAATCACTGGGTTGCTAAAAGTAATGCTGATGCTATGCTAAGGGCAAATGGAACTATTCAGCCAAGTATTACATTAGAATTATATAACTTATATGAAATAAAGACGCCTAGGGAAACTATGTATCTTTTCACTATGCCTAATTATGATGAAACATTTAAACTTTATCATATAGAAAACACAAATGAGATAATTATTGGTAATTCCTCAAATAACACTATTGTCTATAATAGTAATCTAGTGTCTAGTATTTATGCTAGAATTTCAAAAACAGAGCGTGGCTATAGTATTTTTAATATGGATAACCATTTTGGTACCTATGTCAATAAAGTACGTATTTTACAAAAAGATTTAGTCTATGGTGATGTAATTTTTATTATGGGTTTAAAAATCATTTTTATGGGAGAATACTTTGCTATAAATAATCCAAATAATTCAGTTACTTTAAATAATGCTATTTTCAGTATTTATAATCCCGTTATAGCTGACAAGACAAATATAAAAGAAGATCCTTATATTCCAATGTACCGTGATGAAGATTATTTTGAAAAATCTCCAAGATTTATTACTCAATTCGAAAAACAAACAGTGAAAATAGATACACCGCCAGATAAAAAGGAAGAAAATGAAACTCCAATTTTGTATACTATTGGACCAATGATGACTATGGGAATGGTTTCTATGGTTACTGGATGGACAGCAATTAATCGTATAATTGAAGGCGGACGTTTAATAGATGCTATGCCTAGTTTAGTTATGTCTTTTGCTATGGTTATGACTATGGTATTTTGGCCAATTTTATCTACACGTTTTCAGCGTAAAATGGATAAAATAAAAGAAGCAGAAAGGCAAAAAAAATATAAAAAATATTTAACAAAGAAAAGTGACGAAATTCAAATTCTTATGCGCCAAGAAAAACAGGTTTTAATGGAAAATAATGTCTCATTAGAGGAATGTCAAAATATCATTTTAAATAAAAAACGTAACTTATGGGAAAAAGAAATTTATCACAAAGATTTTTTAACAGTTAGATTAGGTACAGGTTCCATAAGGCCAAGCTTAGAAATTGTTTATCCAGAAGAACATTTTTCTTTAACCGAAGATAATTTAAAAGAATTAGTAGCTGATACTATTAGCCGAAGAGAATTTATTGATGATGTTCCAGTGCGCCTATCACTAGCTGAAAAAAATCTTTTGGCGCTTATTGGCGATAGGGATATAACTAATAAATTCCTAGAAAGTATTTTAATTCAACTTATGACTTTTCATAGTTATCGTGATTTGAAAATTGTATTTTTAACTAATGGAAAAACAGATGAGTTTTCTTATTTGAAACTTGCACCATATTTATTTGATAACAATATACCATTTAGGTTTTATGGCGATAATTATGATGATATTAAAGTGATTTCAAATTATCTTATGCAGATTTTTAATTCGCGAAAATATACTGATGATGGCAAAATTAGAGAAGAAGATTACAAAAGCTTTGATACATATTATCTTATAATAGTTGATGATTTAGATTTAGTTAGAAAAACTACAATTATTAAAGAAATATTACATTCAAAACAAAATTACGGATTTAGTCTTATTTTAAGAAGCCACAAACTATCAACTTTACCTAAAGAGTGTTCAACCTTTGTAACTATTAGTGGTGAAAATGGAAAAACGTCAGGAGTATTTGAAAATGAACTTACTTCAGATAGACAGCAAGCGTTTGCCGCAGATTTAAATGTTCAAAATAGAGTAAGTATGTCAGTATGTATTGAAGCTTTAGCTAAAATTCCACTTCGTATGAATGACTCTATCAAAAGTTTACCTAAAACTTTAAGCTTTTTAGAAATGTATGATGCCGGAAAAGTTGAGCAGCTTAATGCTTCATATAGATGGGCCGATAATAATCCAACTATAAGTTTAAATGTTCCAATCGGAATAGATGAAAGTGGAGAACTTTTAAAATTGGATTTACACGAAAGGAGCCATGGACCACATGGACTTATAGCTGGTATGACTGGTAGTGGTAAAAGTGAACTGATCATAACCTACATTCTTTCTTTGGCTGTTAATTTTCATCCGTATGAAGTATCATTTGTTTTAATAGATTATAAAGGTGGTGGTTTGGCTGGCGCTTTTGAAAATAGAGAGACTGGAGTTTCACTACCACACCTAGCTGGAACGATTACAAACTTAGATAGTTCTTCTATTAATAGAGCTTTATCATCTATTAGAAGTGAACTTAGAAGAAGACAAAAATTATTTAATGAAGCCAGGGATAAATTAGGAGAAAGTACAATTGATATATATAAATATCAAAAATTTTATCGCGAAGGTTTAGTAGAAAAACCAGTATCGCATTTGTTTATTATTTCTGATGAATTTGCCGAACTTAAAATGCAACAACCTGACTTTATGAAAGAGCTTATAAGTACCGCTCGTATTGGTAGATCATTAGGTGTTCATTTAATTTTATCAACGCAAAAACCATCAGGAATTGTCGATGATCAGATTTGGAGTAATAGTAAATTTCGTATTTGCTTAAAAGTTCAAGATAAAGCTGATAGTAAAGATATGCTTGGACTTCCAGATGCAGCTTCTTTAGTTGAACCAGGTAGATTTTATTTGCAGGTAGGTTATAATGAATTATTCGTATTAGGACAATCAGCGTGGTGTTCATCACCATATTATCCAGAGGAAAAGCGAAGAAAAAAAGTAAATACAGAAGTTAGTTTTATTGATAATATTGGGAATGTTATTAAAAGTACAAATGACCCTAATAGTATAGTGACAGTAAAAGCTAGCGGAGAAGAACTTAATAATGTTTTAAAGTATTTAGTGGATATAGCCAAAAAGGACAATATTAAGGTAGATAAATTATGGCTTAATGCACTTGCTAAAGAAATTTTTGTAGCTGATTTGTATCAAAAATATGAATATAAGGCTACACCATATATCATTAATCCTGTTATTGGAGAATTTGATGATCCAAATAATCAAAGGCAAGGATTACTAACTCTCCCACTTTCTAAAGATGGTAATACAATTATTTATGGAACTGCGGATAGTGGTAAAGAAGATTTACTTTTAACAATGATTTATAGTACTATTACATATCATAGTGCCGAAGAAGTTAATTTTTATATTTTAGATTTTGGTTCAGAACTCTTAAAAACGCTATATGAGGCTCCGCAAGTTGGTGATGTTGTCTCATCTTCGGAAGAAGAAAAAGTTAATAATTTATTTAAAATGCTTAATTCCATTATCGATACCAGGAAACAAATATTAGCTCAATATAATGGAGATTTTAAATTATACAATGAAAAAAGTGATACACCACTTTCAAACATTATTGTAGTTATAAATAATTATGAAGCTTTTGCAGAAACTTATGAAGCATGTAATGAAATGCTTACAGTACTGTCACGTGAATGTGTTAAATATGGTATTATTTTAGTCCTTACAGCTACATCACCAAATACAGTAAGATATAAATTAAGTCAAAATTTTAAACAATTAATACCACTTCAGCTTAATGATAATTTAGATTATACCCAGTTGCTAGGAAAAACAAATGGATTATATCCAGCTGAAAATAGAGGGCGCGGGCTTGTTAAATTAGATAGTATATATGAATTCCAAACGGCTTATATTAAAAAACGTAGTGAACAAATCAAATTTTTGGAAAATGTTTGCCAAGAACTTCGCGCAAAAGCAAAATTTAAAGCTAGAACTATTCCAGTTCTTCCAGATAAAGTAACTTTAAATTTAGTTTCATCAAGGTTAACTAATTCAATAATTCCACTTGGCATTTGCAAGGATAATTTAGCCATTGCTACTTATAATTTTAAAGCTAATTATACAACAATGATTAGTTCTATTGATTCAGAATTATTTGCTAGTTTTGTAAATCCATTACTTAAAGAATTAATTCAGACTGGTAAGGTGATCGTCATTGATGCCTTTAATATAATTAATCCTAGCGATAATATTGAATATTATAGTAATCAATTCGATTCTATTGTTCATAAATTAAAATCTTTTACTGATAAATTTACGGAACTTTATGAAAAAAGTAATTATGATAATAAAATTTTAAATCAGTATAAAGATATAATTTGTGTAGTTACTGGTGTTGGAACACTTTATAATCGCTTATCACCAGAGGCCAAAAAAAATTTTGAAGCAATGATGAAAAATGGAGTAATAACTAAGAAAATTACTTATATTTTTGTGGATACTGCTGATGTATTTAAAGGCTTTGAATATAATGATTGGTATAAAGCTGCAGTTACAAGAAATGGCGGAATTTGGATTGGTAATGGGCTAGGTGAACAAATGGCTATCAAAGTTTCTAAAATTCCTAGAAGTGCGAAAGATGAAATACTGTCAAGTTATGGTTTTGTTATTGACAAAGGTATGGCTAAACATATAAAATTAATAATAGAGGAGGATAAAAATGGAAAATAAAGTACTTGTAGAAATAATGGTTCCAATGCTCGATGAAGTATATAATGTTTTTATCCCGATCAGCAAAACCGTGGGTAAAGTTACTGAACTTTTAGAAAAAGGAATTATTGAACTTTCTCCATCAACTTTTTTACACAATGATAGAATATCATTATATGATGTCAGAGGGAAACAAATAGATCCAAATTTAATTATTAAAGATTCAGAAATTACAAATGGTTCAAGATTAATCATTATGTGAAAGGAGGTGCCTATATGAACGGTATGCATCAAGATGGTGAGGCTTTAAAACAAGATGCTGAAGCAATCAGAGAAGCTGCTGCAAATTATAAAAGCAAAATTGAAAACTTATATGAAGAAATTAATAATCATGTTAGCGCTTCTGATGAAGGAAAATCTTGGTATGGACCTAAGGCAGGAGAATTTGTAAATGCTGTTGAAAATTTAAGAGGTGATTTTGAAAAGATTGCTACTTCTTTAGAAGAGGCAGCAGATAATCTTTCAGCTCAAGCAGATGCTTGGAATGCCTTTGAAAGTTAAAATTAAAAGGAGGGATAGCTATGGCAAAATCAGGAATTAATTACAGTGCAGTGGATACTATGGGTTCAAATATTAAGAATATCCAAACTCAAATTTCTACTATTTTCACTGATGATTTATGTGGCAATGTTGTAAATAATATAGCTGCTCATTATGATGGACAAGCAGCTGAATCATATAAAGCAAAATTCACACAATTAGGAAATACAGCTAATGAGGCTATGAATCAGGTAATTACTGAAATGACTGCTAAATTAGAAGAATTTAAATCTGCATATCAAAGTCAAGATGCAAATTTATCATAGAGAAATTACAATATGTAATTTCCTATTAGTGAGGATTCAGTCCTTACTAATAAGAAATTAACAATAAGGAGACTGATATTATGATAGATGTAGCTGCCGCTAGGGCAAAAGCCGAAGGATTAAAAAGTGCGGCTTTACAAATTCAATTAATTGTAGCAGCACTTGAAAAAGCTATTGGTTATTTAAAAGAAGGTGCTACTGCTAATAGAATAAAAATAGAAGTTGCTAAACTAGAAAGTATAAAAAATTCATTAAATTCTAAAGTTTCTACATTAAATTCAGTAGCTGGACAAATTGTGACAATTGCTAATCAAATAAAAGCTGAAGAAGAAGCTGCAAGACAGGCATTTAATAATTAAAGGAGGGAAATTATGGAAAGCCATTTCTATCCAGATAAGGTTCAAACAGGGGCAATCATTATTGATAATGTTTCAAGTAAATTACTGGATGCTCAAACTAAAGTTATATCAGCTTCTAGCTTAGATGGTAGAATTTTAAGTAGGCTTTCTTTTAATTTTCAGGCCGAAGCATTAGAACTTAGTAATTATAATAATAGTTTAAAAGCTATAAAACAAAATATTCAAAATGTTATAAATGACTATAATAAAACAATGGGAAAAACAACAGCTATGGCAGATTCGTTAGGAACAGGATTTGATATTGCTGCTCTTTTTGGAGGACTGGCTTCTTTTTTTGGTAATCCGCTAGAAGCATTTGATAATGCTGGGAAAACTGTAGCTAATTTTTTTGAAAATGTGACTGATAGTATTTCGTCATTTTTTAAAGATACAGGGGCTGCCATATTAGATGGTGCTTCTAGTTTATGGGATAGTTTTTCAAAAACTACAGCAGGGAAATATATAATTAATAGTTGGAATGAAAATGTTTTGCCACTTTTATCAAGCGCAGGAATGGCAATTTGTGGTCTTGGACAAGGTATAGCTAATGTGGGTGAAGATATTGTTGATTTTGTTGCCATAGCTGGTGGTGCAGTTGGGACAATACCCGCAGCAATAACTGATGGTGTTAGTTATTTATTTACAGGCGAAGTAGCTGGGGCTATTGATTCAGTTTGGGATGGTGTCCAAGGTTTTGTTCAAGAGACGTATGTTGATAATGCATTTGAAACTTTTTTTAGTGAAAATGAATTTGGAAAGGCTATGAATGAATTAGCTTATGAACCAATGAAATATGGTGAAGTAGGTTATGGAATATCCAACGGAGTAGGTTATTTGGCAGGATTAGTTGGCCTTACACTTTTGACAGCAGGAGTCGGTACAGGAGTATCTACTGTTGGATCAATGGGGGGGTCTATGACTAAAACAAGTCTTAATTTTGTTGTAAAACAGGCGGCACGGTCAGCTACTAAATATGGAGCTGCTGTAAGTTTTGCTGCAGGTACTGGTAGTGGTACTGAACAGGCCTGGAATGAAGGTGCAGCAACTTTAGATGGGGCACTTTTTGGAATAGCTAATGGTGCCTGGGAAAGCGCACAATGGCTTATTGGTGGAAAGCTTGCTGGACTTGGGTCTAAAGCGATTTTGGCTGATATGGGGTTAGGAGCAGCTGAAGTACCATTTAGAAGTGCTCTTGAAAATGCATATTCAAAAGAAAGTTTTTTAGAAAGTTTTGAAAATAATGGTGGGTTTGGAGGAATTTTAACTAATATTGGTATTGCCGGCTTATTTGGAGGATTAGGAGAAGTGTCAAAAATAAAACATTTCTTTGGAAACGATGGTGTAGAAGCTATCAAAAATAATTCTTCAAACCTTGATGATAATTTAGATATAGATAGTATGTTTACCATTTTTAATAATAATAATCGTTATGGAGTTAACCAAGGATTATTTACGAATTTGCGACTAGAAGATCCAATAGCATATAATGAAATTAAAAAAAGACTTATTAATGAATATAATTTTAATTTTCGTGAAATAGAACGCTTTATGTCGACAGTTGATGCAGTTGGTGCTTGTAATTATGCTGCTGAAGCTAACACAATTGTATCACTATTTAAAGATATGCCAGAAAAATTTGAACAAATTTTTGGCTTCCCACTATATAAACAATTGGCTGATGGTAATTATCACTTGAATGATACAGATATTTTAGCCGATTTGTATATTTGGGGCAATCTTGATAGTGATCAAGCAATTTTATTTAAGCGAAATGAAATTGGACAAATTGTATTTGATGATAATGCGATTGATGAGCTTAGACGAGAAATAGGTGACACTACAGGGAGAGTAATTCCACAAAGAGGTGGTGGTATGCCACAAGAATTGATTAATCCATATTTGCAGGCAAAAGACCCCTCATTATCTTGTACAGTAATTAAAATTGGTTGCAACGATATATTTGAAAACAAAACAGTTTCTGAACTTTCGAACAGAAAATTAAAAGAATTATTGTTGCAAAAAATAAATGATGGTTATGAACTAGGAATGGGTTCAATTGCAAAAACAAATAAAGTAATTACATATATAGATACGAATTCTAATGAAAAATATGCTGTTGCTGGAGGTCATTGGATTAAAATTACTAATGTTACAGATGATGGAATTATTGCTAGTAGTTGGGGAAAAAGATGTTATGTTAGTTTTGATGATTTAAAAAATAATGCTTTTTTTGACCTTTATTTTACTAAGCTTAATTGAATAGGAGGACAGTATGAATATAAGAATTATAAGTGAAGAAGAATTAAATTCCATTATTCCTAATAATATTCAAGGATTTTCGCAAATGGATAAGCCTGAAAAACAACAATATTTAATTTATTATTCTGTATATAGTTATTTTCTTAATAAATATATGGCTAAAAAAATTAATTTAAAATACTATGATAATTTAATAAATGACAGTGAATATTTATTAAAAAAAAGTAACGAATATGATATGGATTTATATCAATTAAAGGCTAACAAGATTTTTAATTATTTCTATATTAGAAATAATATATATATAGAAAGATTAACTAGCGAAGAAAGAAGCATATTAAATAGGATAATATCTGGGTCATTAAAGAATGAAGAAATTGACAAATTTATTGAAAGTACATACAAAAAGCTTATTTTTGAAGATAGTTTAAAAAATGGGGAATTATGTAATGTATTTTTCGGCCCACAAAACTTATCATTTGCTGCCAAAAATAATTCTTTAGTAATTGGGTTTAACTACGATGAATTTAATGCAGACAACATAACAGATGAAGAATGGGATAAATTACATAATAATCAATTACAGTTTTTGTATCAGATTTTTGACAAAATAGAAAATGAAAGTAAAAATATATTAAATATTCCAGTTAAAATTATTAAATATAATTCATTTAGTTCGGTAAAATTAAATAGTAAAAAGGAGGTATAAAATGAAAGAAAAATATTTACCAATAGGAACTGTAGTTACTTTAAAAGGAGCTACAAAAAAAATTATGATAATGGGTTATTGCCCAATGTCTAAAGATAACAAAGTTTTTGATTACAGCGCTTGTACATATCCTGAAGGATTAATTTCTGCGGAAAAAACATTAGCTTTTAATCATAATCAAATAAGTGAAATTAATTTTATGGGAATGGAAAGTGAAGAACAAAAAGAATTTAGTAATAAAGTTAAAGAAATGTTAAATAATATTGATACTTTAAAAAATGTTAAATTACCAATTGATGAAGCAAATAATAATCAAACACCAGAAACATTATAAAAAAGTAAAATACATAATATTGTTGTACGCTAATTGGGCTTACATAAATTTATGTGTTTTTCTTTTGAATAAATTAGTAAAAATTTAGTTGGAATTTAATATAAAGATAATCTCTGACAGTCCACCAAAATATCTAAAGAATTAATTTACATAAAAAATCATAAAAAATTAATTTTTGCATATAATAATATAAATACTTGACGTACGCAAAAAAGTACGTTATAATTTGATTGAGGTGAGAAACTATGAGTACGATAAATATAACTAACGCAAGAGCAAATTTATTTCAGTTAGTATCAGATGTAAATGTTGGATTCAATCCGATTACAATTGTTAATAATAAGGGAAAAAATGCTGTTTTAATTTCAGAAGACGAATGGAAAAATATTGAAGAAACCTTATTTTTATCAAGTATACCAGGCTATGTTGAAAATATAAACGATATAAAGAATAACGAAAATTGGGATAACGCTAAGGAATATAAAAAAGATGAAGAATGGTAATTTTTATACAATTAAATTTTCTAAGCAAGCAGAAAAAGATAAAATTAAACTTAAAAATGCGAATTTAGATAAAAATTGTAAAAATATATTAAATTTAATGATTGATGATCCATTTTGCTATCCACCTGCTTACGAAAAATTAACAGGGGAATTATCGGGTTTATATTCTAGAAGAATAAATAGACAACATAGAATTGTATATGAAGTTGATGAAAATAAAAAAGAAATTCACATTTTAAGAATGTGGACACATTATGAAAAATTATAATTATTAAAAAGATGTAGATAACTATGATACTTATGTCAGATAAAAAGTAAAATACATAATATTGTTGCACTATAATTGGGCTTACATAAATTTATGTGTTTTTCTTTTGAATAAATTAGTAAAAATATGGTATAAAATAATTTAAATTTCCCAAAATATAATTAAAGGAGGGAATTTATGAAAAAGTTTTTATTAATTATGTTATCTAGCTTATTTATTTTAACTGGTTGTGATAGTAATATGGATAATACTCCAACAAAAAGAGTTGAAGCATTTTTAGGTAACTATCAATCATTAGATTCTTCAGTAATGGAGGATTTAGATACCGTTTTAACTTCTGACACCTCATTAGATGCTGAAGATCGTGAAGGGTATAAAGAATTTATGAAAAAACATTATCAAGATTTAAAATATGAAATTAAAGATGAAAAAATTGATGGTGATAAAGCTACCGTTGATGCTGAAATTACAGTTAGAAGTTATGCCAGTGCTGTAGCAGATGCTGAAAACTATAAAAGTGAAAATGAAGCTGATTTTAAAGGCGAAGATGGACAGACTGATACTGCTTTATTTAGTAAATATCGTTTAGAAGAACTAGAAAAAGTTAAAGATACAGAAACATATACAATTACATTTAATTTAACAAAAGAAAATGATGAATGGAAGCTAGAAGAATTGAGTGATGAGGACTTAAATAAAATAAATGGATTATATGCTGGATAGCATTGACACAAATTTACTGTTTTAAAAGCCAAAAACTGGCTTTTTTTTTGACTTTTTAAGGAAAGCATTCTATACTAAAATAGTAGGGTGATAGTATGAGAGTAAAAACATTTTTTACAAATTGCTTTTTATTTATTACTATAAATGTATCGATGGCTTTAGCCATTGTTTTAAACGTACTATTTACTAATATTTTAGAAGATAAAACATCAATGAAAGAAATTGCTTCATCTTTAAACGAAATAAATAGATCAGCTACACCAATATACGTAGTTCCACAAATCAAAAAAAGTGATAAAGTTGTCTATGAAGAAGGTAAATCATTTGGAATAGATGTATCAAAATATCAAGGTGATATTGACTGGTTTAAAGTAAAAAATAGTGGTGTTGATTTTGCCATCATCAGAGTAGGTTATCGTGGTTACAAAGGTGGAGATATTAATATCGATGAGAATTTTTATAAAAATATTGAAGGCGCAATAAAAAATAATATTGACGTTGGTATTTATTTCTATTCAGCAGCTCGTAATGAAAGAGAAGCTATCAAAGAAGCTAAATGGGTTGTAGATACTATAAGTCCATATAAAAATAAAATTGCTTATCCTGTAGTTTTCGATTTGGAAGATTTTAATAGAGGCCGATTAGAATATACTAGTAATGCCTCATTAAATAAAGCTGCTACTGCTTTTTTAGATTATATCGATAAAAGTGGATATAACCCAATGTTATATGGTAGTAGATCCCGTTTCGGAACAACTTGGTATAATAAGACTTTAAGTAAATATAAAGTTTGGCTTGCTCATTATATCGAAAGTACTGATTATAAAGGAAAATATGATATGTGGCAGTACACATCAACTGGAAAAGTAGATGGTATTAAAGGTAATGTTGATATTAATATTGCTTATTTCAAATTACCAACTAATAGTAATACTTTGGATATTAATGAGAAAATAGTTCGAAATACACATTTTGATACTGTAAATGAAAATGTTGTGGTAAATACTCTTGCTAATTTTAGAAAATCACCAACACTTAATTTAGATAATGAAATAACTGATCCGCTTCCTAAAGGAACTGCTCTTAAAAAAGTAGGTATAAGCTCTGGAGGTTGGGCTAAAGTTATATATAATGGTACCACAGGATATATTTTAGATAACTATTTAACAAGAATATAAAACTAGAAATCTAGTTTTTTTCTTTTAATAAACGAGCTATAATTTTCATACAATTATTTAGGTGAAATTATGAGAAAAATAATAGCTTTAATATTACTATTTGTTCCAGTAAGTGTCAGTGCTTTTGAATCAAATGCCAAAGGAACTGTCTTAATGGATATGGATAGTAAACGAGTTTTATATGCCGAAAATTCACATTATACCCAAAGTGTGGCTTCAATTTCAAAAATAATGACGGCCGTAGTAACTTTAGAAAATGCCAATATTAAAGAAAAAATAACGGTTGGTGATGAAGTGTTAAAATCCCACGGCTCTGGAGTTTATATAAAACCAGGTGAAATAATCAGTGTTGAAGACTTGCTTTATGGATTAATGCTTAGAAGTGGTAACGATGCGGCTTTAGCTTTAGCGAAAAGTGTGGCCGGGAATATAGAAAAATTTACCGAAAAGATGAATATAACGGCTAAAAAAATAGGAATGGATGATACAACTTTTAATAATCCCAGCGGTTTAGATGAGGATAAAGGAAATATATCTTCAGCTTATGATATGGCCTTACTTATGAGCTATGCAATGCAAAATGAAAACTTTAGAGAAATTACTAAAACGAAAGTCCATAAAGTAAAAACTAATAAAAATGTATATGTTTGGCATAATAAAAATAAATTTTTAACTACTTATAGGTATGCAACAGGAGGAAAAACTGGATACACTAAAAAAGCGAAAAGAACATTAGTAACCTCCGCATCTAAAAATAATCTTAATTTAACAGTTGTGACTATTAATGATGGTGATGACTGGAATGATCATAAAAGTCTTTACGAAGAAGCCTTTAAAAAATACACTTTATATACCTTATTAGATAAAGGAAATATTTCTATTTTTGGTGAAAATTATTATAAAAATGATACTCTATTTTTAAAAGAAGATTTTAAGTATCCTCTTTTAGAAAGTGAAAAAGAAGCGATAAGTTTAAAATATAAACTAGACAAAAAACGCCAGTATAAAGATAATATAAAAGTAGGAGATGTAAGTTTATATATTGGTGATACAAAAGTAAAAAGCCAGGATATTTTTATTAATAAAGGTAAAAAGAAACAAACTTTTATAGAAAAGTTCAAATCTTATTTCTATGATTAATAAACTATGGATATTTTTTATCGTATCTGGCTCATTATTTTTAATAATTACTGGTAAAGCCGATATTTTAAACTCTCAAATTTTAACTAGCGGGAAAACTACTTTGGATTTAATAATGCAAATATTTCCACTTCTAGCTATTTGGCTTGGTATTATGAATATTGCTAAAGAATCTGGATTACTTGATAAATTATCAAAATTTATTTCCCCCTTGCTTTCTAAACTTTTTCCTGAAATTCCTAAGGGTCACGAATCACTAGGACTAATTTCATCAAATATAATTGCTAATTTATTTGGACTTGGAAATGCAGCCACACCTTTTGGTCTTAAAGCAATGGAAGCCCTTCAAAAAATAAATAAAGATAAAGAAACTGCCAGCCGGAGTATGATTACTTTCTTAGTTATTAATACGTGCGGAGTTACTTTAGTTCCAACAACAATTATTTCTCTTCGAATGATGCACGATAGTACTGATCCTACGAGTATTGTTGTTCCGTGTATTCTTGTAACTTTTATTTCACTTTTTATTGGTCTTATTATCGATAGAATATTAGCTAGGAGGTATAAATGAAAATACTTTCTAACTTATTTATCCCAGTTTTAGTTTTAACGGTTATTATCTATGGTGTAAAAAAGAAAGTTAATGTTTATGATAGTTTTGTAAATGGCGCTAAAGAAAGCTTACCAATGGCAATTAATATGTTTACGCCCTTACTAGCAATGATATTTGGCATTAACATTTTTACGAATAGTGGTTTAATTGATGAAGTTTTTCAATTTTTAAAACCGATATTTTATTTAATTAATATTCCTTTAGAAATTTTACCAGTAGCAGTTATGCGACCACTTTCAGGTAGTTTTGGTTTAGCTCTATTGAATGATATGTTTACAGTATATGGTCCTGATAACTATCTTAGTATTTTGGCTTCCATTATTCAAGGTTCTAGTGATACTACCCTTTATATCATCACCTTGTATTTTGGAACGGTTGGAATAAAAAAAATTAAATATGCTTTATGGGCTGGGTTACTAGCCGATTTAACAGCCGTAATTTTAAGTTTATTAATTGTACCCTTGTTTTTTTAAAAATACTTTTGTATAATTTGATTAGGTGGTAATGTGGAAAGATTACAAAAAATAATTGCTAATAGTGGATACTGTTCACGAAGAAAAGCTGAAGATTTAATAATCAAGGGGGAAGTTAAAGTAAATGGGAAAATTGTAACTGATCTTGGGGCTAAAGCAAGTTTAAGTGACGCTATTACAGTAAATGGTAAAAAAATTGAAATCGAGGAAAAAGAATACATTTTACTTTATAAACCTAGAGGAGTAGTTTCAACAACTAATGATGATAAGGGTAGAAAAACGGTTACTAGTTTAATTGAAACAAATAAAAGATTATATCCTGTTGGTAGATTAGATTATGATACTAGTGGCCTTTTACTTTTAACTAATGATGGAAAGCTTACTAATTTACTTACCCATCCTAAAAATGAGATTATTAAACAGTATGTTGTAAAAATAAATGAAGCTGTAAATCCAGTTTTAATTAAAAAATTACTTTCTGGAGTAGTTTCTGAAGGTGAAAAATTAAGAGCTGATAGAGTTAAAATTAAAAAACTTGATAAAAGAAAAAATAAAACTATTATTGAGATAGTACTTCACGAAGGTAAATATCACGAGGTCAAAAGAATGTTTGCGGCTATTGGGTATCAAGTGGAATCATTAAAACGAGAAAAATTAGCTTTTTTAACTTTAGATGGTCTTACATCTGGAATGTATCGTCATCTGACAATAAAAGAAGTAAAAAAATTATATAATTTAGCTAAATAAAAATAGTTCCATTGAACTATTTTTTTAACCAACTTTTCTTTTATTATTTAAAGACAAAGTACGAACTTGCTTATTTTGATGTAGAGTCTCAATATCCTTAAAAGGCTTAAGACTTTTATATATTTTGACCCCACTAGCTTTTGTACATATGTAGTCTAATATCTGGTCATTTACATCCATATATTCCAAATCATTTTCTTTTAATGCGGCTTCTAAAACCCACATTGGTGAAATATCAACAACAACATTTTGTTCTAAGCATACGGAGTATAATTTTTTTTCATTAAAAGCTAAAATATACTTACTTTTATTTTCTAATTTTTGTGAAAGCGCAAACATATCATTAAGTGTTAATATGTTATCTTGGCTTTTATAGTTAGAATAATCATTTTCAAGTAAAATAACATTTATTTCACTTGAAACTAAGGTATATTCTTTATCAAAAGAAGCTTGGCAAGTAACTAATGAACGATTACAATCATTAAAATGCGCTAGATAGAAATCTTTAAATTCTCCATTTTGTTCATAAAATATGTGCTCATTATTAGTATTTGTCCTTTTAAAATCAATAATTTTAACGTTTGGCGGTCCCGAGTCAGGATCCATAAAAATTCCTCCTTTATTATAAATATATATTCATTATATCAGATAATGTAGAAATGTGCAAAATATTGACAAACTATGTCATAAAGCGGTATTATATTTATAGTAAAATAGAAATGGGGTACGTAAATGGCTAAGAAAAAAAATAAACATAAAAATACCAAACAAAAAAATAATATGCATAATAATAAAAAGATAAATAAAAAGCAAGTAAAACAAGTAGTTTTAAAACCAAAACCACAAGTTAATTCTAAAGAAAAAGATAGCGAAACAGATATTAAGATTAAATCTAACCAAGTAGAAAATGCTGATAAAACCAGACTTATAAGTAAAGATGATTTAAAAACCGTTATGGAAAATGAAAAGTCTGGTGTACCTAAAGATATCAAAAGGGATTATTCTACAGTAATTGAAAAAAATGGTAGTGTTTTTCATACAAATCCTGATAATACACATATTGGTGAACTGGATTTAGGAATAATAGAAGAAGTGGAAGAGCCAAAAGTAGAAAAAGAACCTTTGCCACCTCAAGTCATTATTATGATACTTATTGCCATTGCCGTTGTATTATTAGTTTTATTAATGTTTCCAATAAAATAGATGCCTTAAGGCGTCTATTCTTCATTTTCTATTTTTATAGCTGAAGTAGGGCAAGCACTAGCGGCATCTCTAACATCATCAGTAACTTCTTCAGTTTTAGCTTCAGCTAAATTATCTTCACCAAATTCAAAATTGTCGGGACAAATTGCCACACAAGAACCACAGGCTATACATAAGTCTTTATCAACGTGAACCTTTTCCATAAATTACCTCCTAAAATAATTATAGATAAAATATAAGTAAATTGCAAGACTACCTTTAAAAAAAATGTAAAATGTGATATTATTATTCTAGAGGTGGTAGGATGGCAACTCGAATGCAAAAATATTATAAGAATGCCAGAGTAAATACCGATTCTAATTCCAGAAGTGCGCGTAATAAAGAATTATATGGTGAAATATATACTAATGGCAAATATTCTAATATTGAAGGTATTGCTACTATTGATAATGCTAATGAAGTAGATCTTACTAAGGTTAAAGAGATGCTTAATAATAGAGAAAATTATCAAAAAGAAAGACAATATCGCCGAATTACAGGTGAATATAAAAATCCTGAGCGTGTTAGACCTACAATCACTCGTTCCTTTACTGATATGGAGGAACAAAACTATGATATTCGTGATATCTTAAAAGAAGCGAAAGAACATAAAGAACCTGATAATAAAGAAAGAGTTCTTAAAAACACCCAGTATAATATTCTTAAAAATATTGATTTAAAAGAAGAACTTCGTAAAGAAGATTATTATGAAGAGAATGAAGAAGATTTAAAAGAAATGATTGAAACAATTACTAATACTAGTATGTTAAATAAATTAGGAGATGCCGAGCTTGCCGAAGATTTATTGAGTGATCTGCACGATGATGATACAAAAATTGGTGAAATCAAAGATGTTAAATCTTTAATCGAAGCTGATCAAAAATATCAGGAAGAAGTTAAAACTAAAGATCCTAATGAAACAACATATGACCATTCATTCTTTACTTCAAGTTTAAAATTAAGTAAGTCTGATTTTATTGGTGAAGATGGTCAAGGCAGATTTAGTGTATTAAGCATAATTATTATAATCGTTTTAGTTATTATAATTGTCGTATCAGGCGCTATCCTCATTATGCGAATGTTTTAAAAGACACCTAATCATAATTATAAGAGGAATGATAAAGAATACAGCAAACATTATATAAAGCATATAATGTTTATACCATTCATTAGAAGAACCGTTAGTAACTAAAACAAAGGGACTAATAAATAAAACAAGTAAACAAGCAAAGATAATAAATACTTTGTTTGTTTTTTCTTTAAATTTAAAAGTATGAGCAAAAGTTTTAGTTACATAATACATACCAACCATAATTAAAATAAATAAAGCAATAATCCATTCAGTTGATAAAATACTTTCAAGCCTATCAACAAAATTACCAATTTCTACTTTTTTTAGTAGATGAAATTCTGGATATTCATATAAAAGAGAAAGCTCAAGACCAAATGTTCCTATTGTTAAAAATGCCGCATTAGCTAAACTTAAAACAGCAATAATATAAAAAATAATGCTTTTTTTATGGCTATAATTAGTAAGTTGCATTTTAGGAATAATGAGGAGAAAGAAAAGAGGCAAAATATTATAAGCAATTATAATCAGCGATCCGTGTAATATGGAAGATGATTTTGTATTTAAAAATGGTTGTAAATTTTGTATATCCACGCCTCCGAATACACTAAAAACAATAAAAATTACTGCAGCTACCACAATATAAAAAAGTAATAAACTTGTTCTTGAAATAGCATTTATTCCTTTTAAAACTCCATATATTATTGGTACAATAAAAACAACTGAAATAATAAAAGGATGTGTGCGATACAAAAACTGAGTATTAATAAAATGGACAATATCAACAAAGGCTAAAACAACAACTATAAACACACCAAGAGCTAAAATAATATTTATAACTTTGCCAAATTTACCAAATAAGTATTCATTAAGCTCACAAATATTTTTTTTGTCATCATAATTTTGAATATAAGCAAATATTGCTAAGGGAATAAAACCTAAAATTAAAGCGACTATTCCACTAATCCAAGAATCACGGCCACTTATCATAATTAAGTTGCTTATAGTAACGCCAATATATCCAGCGCGAATTAAAAACCATACAAGACTGTTATATTCCATTCCACTTATTTTTTTCACTTTTTAACCTCCTCTAAAGTACGGTTTAAAGAGCCAGAAGAACTAATAACAAAATCGGTTTTAACATCGATATTTAATTTTGAAAAATATTTATCATTCCATTCATCTTCAACCTTTTTCCACTTACTTGGATATTTCCCATATAGCTTATTACCAAATCCAAAAACATCAGCTTTATATTCATTCTGCATTTTCTTTAAAGTACTTTTTAGATGTTCTTTTACTTCTTTTTCAAGTTTTTTTTCAATTTTTTTCACGACATTAGTATTTTCAATTTTAACTTGCCCATTTACCTCAGCTAAATAACCATCACCACTTACTTTAATATCAATATGATTAAAATCTTTAAGCTTAATTTTGGTATTGATATTGTCAGAGATGAAGACGATATCAGCTTTATTATATTTAAAAGCAAATTTAAATTCACTAATACTATCATTTAAAACATTAATTGCTTGGCTGTCTTTTTCGCCAATATAATCAATAAATTTGTCTTTGCGAAAAATAGCTGCATCATTTAATTTGATATAAGTTTTAGGGACTGTTGTTTCTAGATTTTTTTCATTACTACCTTTTTTAACTGTGCCATTAATCGATACAGCTGGTAAAATAGGATCAAATCCTGGACTTAAAATTCTTTCAACAAAGGGGCTATATTTAATATTGGAAGTTAATGATTCAAAAGTGGCATTTGATTCTATTAATGATGCAATACTTTGTGATGGAAAAGATTCTAGTGGTTCAACAATTTTTAAAATACTTGATGCAGTATTTTCTTTTGATTGAATTATATAAAATTGTTTACGAGTTTCTGGATTTCTAAGAAGCCAATCGGCTATTTTGAAAAAACCTTCTTTGGCAATTTCCTCAGAAATTACGACGACATTGATATGTCCATAGTATAAACTTTTAGGTGTTTTTCGATCAATAACATTAGTTGCTTCATTTAAAGTTTTTCCCTTACCAGAATAAATGGTCGTTGTCGCCTCACCTTCTTTATTACTAGTTTGAGATTTGGGAGAATTAGCAATTAAAAAACTAAGCTCATATTCATCGCCACTTTTATCAATCGCAATACTAGTTACAATGGCTAAATCGTTTAGTTCGCGGTAGTTACCACAGCCAGTAACCATAAGCAAACATATAAATAATAAAATAATTTTATTTTTCATTTTGTCCTCCCTGTTTAATAATATCGTTGTCATTTAAATATTCTGGTCTTTTAAATATTTTAGGTAAAGGAAAACGAATAATTGAATTTTTTTGACTTTCTGTAATTAATGGACTAAATGGGGCGAGAAAAGGAACACCGAAAGCATCTAGTGATGATAATTTTAAAACTAAGATTAGGCCGGAAGCAATAATTCCAATTATTCCAAAGAAGGTTGCCGATAAAATAAAAATAAAACGCCAAGTTCTAATTCCGTTCATAAAGTCAACATCAGTAAAAATTAAACTACATATTGAAGTAATTGCAATAACGATAACCGCAATCGGTGAAACAATGCCAGCATCGACAGCAGCCTGACCTAAAATTAAAGCGCCAACAATACTCATTGAAGCCCCCATATTAGCTGGTGACCTGACATCGCTTTCTCTTAAAATTTCAAAAATAGCCATTAATAAAATAACTTCAAAAAAAGTCGGAAAAGGAACGCCTTCTCTTTGAACTGCTAAAGAAATTAATAATTCATCTGGAACCACAGTTTGATCAAAGGTTGTAATAGCAATATATATAGCGGGAGTAAATAAAGTTATAATTAGCGCAATAATTTTTAAAACTCTAGTGAAATTAACATTGGCGGGTTTTTGATATTCATCTTCTGATGTGTGAATAAAATCAGTAAAGACGTTAGGCAAAATTAAAACAAAGGGTGTATTTTCAACTATTAAAACAATTTTTCCATTTAAAATAGATTGACAAGCAAAGTCTGGTCTTTCAGTACTTAAAATTTGCGGAAATGAACTTTTCTTTTTTAGTAAGTATTCTCTAATATTCCCGCTATCTAAAATACCATCGACATTTATTTGCTTTAAAATTTTTTTAATTTTATTAAGACATTTCTTGTCAGCAACATCATTTAAATATATAAGACTTACCTTAGTTTGTGTGCGCACACCGACTTTCATATCCTCTATCCATAAATTGCTATCTTTGATTCGTTTACGTACTAAACCTAAATTTTTAGAATGATTTTCCGTAAAACTATCTTTTGGGCCTCTTAAAATAGGCTCACTAGTAGCTTCACTTACACCTCTATCTAAAGTAGCTCTAGTTTCTAAAATGATAGCCTCATCAGAGCCATCTACAATAACGATAGTAAAACCTGAAGATAAGTAGTAAGGAAATTCTTCAAAGTTATTAGTAGTACTTAATTGTGATGCAAAAATACTATTTTTTAAATTATTATAAAGATTACTAAAAATTTTAGTATTTTTTGATATAAAATAAGTACTTTTAATAATGAAATCACTGACATCACTGCCTGAACTTGAACTTTCCATAAACAAAATACCAATATTTGTTTTACCTATATTCATAATTCTAGTTTTTAAATCCGAACTTTTTCCATATAGTTTTTTGATATTTTCAATTATTTCGTTTACATTTTTAGGACTTTTTTCCATAAAATCACATCTTTTCTGCTATTATTATGGTAAATTTTCCTAAAAATATGAGATAATAAAAAAGAAAAGTTAAAAGGAGACACACTTATGATAATAACTAATAAAGATAATTTACAAAAAATTAATAATTGGAATGATGAAAATATATTTATAATGACTGACTTTGATAGAACAATTACTGCTTCTGATAGTGAAGTTTCTTGGGGCATTTTGCCAAATAGTAATATTGTTCCTGATGAATATACCCAAGATAGAGAAATTATTCATAATTTTTATAGACCAATTGAAATTGATGAAACCATAGATTCGGAAACTAAAAATAAATATATGATAGAGTGGTGGACTAAACATTTAAAGTTACTTATTAAATATAAGATTAGTAAGAGTATGGTTGATAATGTCGATTTAACGGCAATGCATTTTAGAGATGGCGTGAAAGAATTTTTAGAAGATATGTATAAAAGAAATATCCCAATAGTTATTATGTCAGCAGGTATTGGTAATTTTATTAAACAATTTTTAATTAATAATAACGCTGATTATGATAATATTTATATCGTTTCTAATTTTTTATCTTTTGAAAATGGTGTCATTTCCGGCTTTAGTAAGGATATTATTCATTCACTAAATAAAAATGAAAAATTAATTCCTGATAAGATAAAGAATAAATTAATTAATAGACCAAATAAATTTATCTTTGGTGATACGACAGCTGATTCAAAAATGACAAATGATAATGAGCATTCTTTAAAAATTGGTTTTTTAGAAGAAAAAATAGATGAAAACCTTAAAGCTTATGAAAGCGTTTTTGATGTGGTATGCATAGGCCCTACATCATTTAGTGATTTAGGCGATAAAATAGAAATTTTAAGAAGGAAGTCATAATGAAAGTAGAGTGTATTAGATTAGATGATATGGGAAGAGGCATTGCCCTTCCTCTAGGCAAAACAACTTTTATAAATAATTTACTTCCAAACGAAGAAGCTTTAATAAAAATAACTCAGGATAAAAAAAACTATAGTGAAGGAGAAGTTATAAAATTACTTAAAAAAAGTTCTAAAAGAATTACCCCAAAATGCCCATATTTAAATTGTGGATGTCATCTAAAACATTTAGTTTATGAGGAAGAAATTAAATATAAAGAAGAAAAACTAAAAAATATTTTAAATAAATTTGGAGTATCGAATGTTAAAATAAATTCGATGGTTTATGATAATAATGTTTCCCATTATCGCAATAAAATAACATTAAAAGTAAATAATGGAGTAGGTTATTATAGTAATAAAACAAATAATTTTATTAAAATTGATAGATGTGAACTTGTAAGTGAAAAGGTAAATAAACTTATAAGTATATTAAATAAAGAAGATTTATCTAATGTAAAAGAAATAGAAATTAAAGACTTTAATGAACTTATGATAACTATCAGCGGAAAAATGGAGATCAAAAATATTGATAAATACGCAGATATTATTTATATGAATGGTTTACTTATAAAAGGAAAACCATATACTGAAACAAGTTTAAATGGTTTAACTTTTAAAATATCTAATGATTCTTTTTTTCAGGTTAATAAAACAATGACCGAAAAACTCTATGAAATAGCAATTAAATATTTAGGTCAAAATAAAAATAAAACAGTTTTAGATTTATATTGTGGAACTGGAACAATTAGCCTTATTTTAAGCCAACATTTCAAAAAAGTAATCGGCGTTGAAATTAATGAAGAAGCAGTAAAGTGCGCGAATATAAATAAAGAAATAAATAATATTAATAACGTAGATTTTATATGTGATGATGTTAGTAAAATAAAAGATTTAAAAGCGGATATGATAGTAGTTGATCCACCTAGAAAAGGCCTCACTAAAGAGGGAATAAATGAAATTTTGAAAATAAATCCAGAAACTTTAGTTTATATTTCGTGTAACCCGATTACTTTAGCTAGAGATTTAAAACTATTTAGTGATGAGTATATTATTACTGATATAACTCCAGTAAATATGTTTCCAAGGACATATCATATGGAAGTTGTAGCTAGACTTCAAAAGAAATAAACATTTTATTTACAAGTGGTTTTTACGTATGTATCTTTCAATTATGTTACTATTAATATATAAAAATAAAGAAAACTAACTTGTAAAAAGTATGTAAAATTGTAATAAAACATTTTTAGAAATTATTAAAAACCAAATATTTAAATTTGGTTTTTAATATAAAAACTTTTAAAATTTTTATTCTTCAGTTTTAACAGTCGGGATAACATCATCTAAAGCATAGTCATCATTTGTAGGTTCAGTACCTTTAATATAATATAAAACTTTAGCTTTATTTCCATCTTTAGCTACTTCTCCGCTAATTGGATCTATTGCTACACCAACAACATTATTAGGTGTTTTATACCACGTATCTTTTTTACCTTCTAAAGACTTTTCCATAATATCAACCCACGTGTTTTTAATATTCGAACTATCTGAACTATCGACCGCTTTATTATCATCATAACCAGTCCATAAGCCTACAAGTAAATCTTTATTATAACCAAAAATTAAATTATCAGTATCCGTAGTACCACTTTTAATTGCATATTTTCGAGTCATTTTTGGGGATATGCTATAGCAAGTTGGAGTATTATAATCGACAAATTCCTTAGCCGAAGTAGTTGTTAAAAGTTCATTTAAAACATAGACCGTATTTTTATTTAAAACATTTTCGGGATTTGGTTTATATTCATATAATACATTTCCCTGCATATCAGCAACTTTACTTATAAAATAAGGTTTTACTTTATAACCTTCATTTGCTAAAGCAGCATAGGCTTTCATCATTTCCATCATATTAATTTCTTCAGCGCCTAAAGCTAAAGAAGGAAGCTCGTTATTTACTGATTTAATCCCAACTCGTTTAAGCATATTACTAAGATTATTTTCACCTAAAAACAAATGGGTTTTAACGGCATAAACATTATCTGAATAAGCAATAGCTGCCGCCATACTAATCGGTTTATTAGGGTATTCATCATTATAATTTTTAGGAGTATAAGTTTTATCATTTTCAAAAGTAAAAGTTGTTTTTTCGCTAGTGAAAGTAGTTGAAGCGGTAAAACCATTTTCTAAAGCCGAATAATATAAAAATGGTTTAATAGTTGAGCCAACCTGCCTTGTTGCTTTAGTGGCTCTATTGTACTGACTTTTATTGTAGTCTTTACCCCCAGTTAAAGCAAGCACTTTACCATTTTGGGGATTCATAACAACGCCAGCTAACTGAATATCACTATTATTTATATTTTTATTCGCACTATCTTCTAATATCTTTTGAATATTTGTATCTAAGTTAGTATAAATTTTTAATCCACCAGTATCTAGGAAAGAAGCTGGAATGGAATCAATTTGTTCAAGTTCATCCATAACTGCATCCTGGTAATAGCGCATCATTTTTAAATTCTCTTCGTCTTCTTCCTCGGCTTTATATGTAAGAGTGGTATCATAAGCTTTTTGGGCTTCATCTAAAGTAATATAATTGTTTTCTACCATTGAAGTTAAAATTAATTTTTGCCTTTTTTTAGCTTGTTTTTCATTTATTAAAGGTGAATATAAACTAGGATTTTTAGGAATGCCCGCTAAAATAGTGGCCTCAGCTAAAGAAAGATCATTAGAACTTTTACCAAAATAATATTTAGCTGCATTTTCGATTCCAAATATTCCACCATAATTTATCGTATTTAAGTATCCCTCTAATATTTCATCCTTATCATAATGGGCTTCTAATCTAACTGTAAGCCAAGCTTCTTTAATTTTACGTTTCCAAGTTTTATCAAAATCTAAAAATAAATTTTTAGAATATTGTTGAGTAATAGTAGAAGCACCTTGTAATTTTTTTCCAGATTTTAAATTGATAAACATTGCTTTAATAATTCTTAAAAAATCAAAGCCTTGATGTTTATAGAAATTTTTATCTTCAGTAGAAATAGTGGCATTTATTAAATTGGGAGATATTTTATTTAAACTTATCCAATCTTCACTGGCCGTTCCTGTATATAACTCATTTTTACTATCGTATAAATAATATCCATTGGCGCCATCAATGGATAATTTTGGAGTGATTTTGGCATACACATATATTCCTATATATGTACATAAAGCAAATAAAATTATAATGATTAAAAATAGTAAAATTTTATGCTTTTTCATTTTAATCACTCCATTTCTAACATTATTATTTGAAAAAACTTCAAAAATATAAGTAAAAAAATGAATGAATATGGTATAATTTTGTCATTGGAGCGAAGAATATGAGTAAAATTAAAATAAAGTCAGTGTTAAAATCGAAAAATGGAATTCATAAATATAATGGGAAAGGAATTAAAACTAATAATAAAATAATTTATAATGATAAGGGCATTTTAACAACGATAACTTTAGGTAAAATAATTTATTTAGAAAGAAAAAAAGATTATTATATAAAAATAGGCTTTAATATATCTAAAACAGTTTTAGGAACATATATTATTCCAGAAGGAAAGATGAAAATAAAAACTAAAACGAAAAAAATAAAACAAGGTGAAAATGATATAAATATTAATTATTCTCTATATATAAATGATAATCACATTGATGATTTTGAATTAAATTTACAATATAGTATTGACACATAGAAAAAATGTGATACAATGTTCTAAGATTATTGCTAGGAGGAGACTTTATGAAGTTAAGTAAAATGAAAAAAGAAGACTTAGAATTATATTCTTATGATGAATTAACTAAATTAATTTTAGAAGAAGAAAAAAAGCCGTTAAATACGCAGGCTATTTTTAAAAAAATCTGTGAATTATTAGAACTTACAGATGAAGAATATGCTGATAAAATAGGTGATTTTTATACGAATCTTACAACGGACAAAGACTTTGTTCTACTTGCCGATGGTAATTGGGATTTAAGAGATCACCATCCCGCTTCTACAAACTTTACCGATGATGAAGAAACATATGGGGAAGAAGACTTAGAAGATATTGAAGAGGCTGAGGAAGATATGGAAGAAATCATCGATGATGAAGGTGAGATGGATGATGATGGTGATGATTTAGATTTAGAAGATCTAGATGATTTAGATGAAGAAGAAGATTTATCAATTATTGATGAAGAAGAATTAGAAAACTAATTCTTTTTTTCATAAAAAAAAGAAACTATTTTATAAGTTTCTTAGTTTTTTCAACTTCTTTATCAAGATCATTTTGAAATTTTTCTAAAGAAGCATTTGGGGTAATACCTAAATCTAAAATATCATCATAAAATTGTTTTTCACTATTACCATCAAGTAATATGATTTTTTTTAAGGTATCTAAAGCTTTTTCTTTATCTTTTTTATATAAATCGTATAATTCAAGTGCGAATATATAAGAAGTTACATAAAAATAGTCATTAATTTCTGTTGAAAGATTGGTCACCGCATTTAAAACAAAACTATAATCTGAATTTTTATCATATCTAAAAGATGTTCCTAATTTCTTTTCTAAATTAGCTAAACTTATGATAGCGTTAGCTTTTTCAGCAATTGAAGAATAAGTCTCGTGATAGTGAGCTTTTTCAATTGTCCCTGCGTAATTATTTAACTCACGGTCAAAAAAATCATAGGCAATAAGTTCCATAAAAATGGAATCAATTTCGGAATATAATTCTTTTTCCGGGTTTAAATGGCTAGGGTTTATTTGGGCACTAGTAGAGTGACCATATTCGTGAATCGTTGTAAAAAGATCTCTAAATGTTCCATCTGTGCCAATTTGAAGAAAAGCTTCTTTTGTATTTTTTAGAAAAAACATACGTCCCTCATCACAAGGAGAATTTTCTTTGTCTATAAATCGTACGTGATTTTTACGTCTACGAAAATTTTTCATAAAGTTTTTATAAAAATAAGGATTTAACTGTTCATAAAAATCGTGAGTTAAAATAAGAATTTCATCTTCTGTTAAATTACAAGTGATTTTTACTGGAAGATTATAGCTCTTATCAGATGAAATTTGATAAAATTTTTTTAAGTCATCTTCTAAAAAACGAATTTCTTCAAGTCTTTGTTTATAATCTTCATAATCATTAAATAATTCATTTTTATAATTGATAGATTCAAAGCAAGCATCATTTTCATCAAAATAATCTGGATATTCTTTTTTTACAAAATGGTGTAATGTAATTATATCTTTCCATATATTTTCTCTTTTATTATGATCGGTTTCATTTTTATAAAATTCAAAGTAGTCATTCAAACGTTTTTCTAGAGTCTGTAGATTCCAGTTATATTTTGCCATTATTCCACATCCTTTTGCGGATTATTATAGCACACTTTTATTTTGCCATCAATACTTCATTGACAAAAACAAAATAGTTTTTATATAATTAAGTTATGGGGGATTAGAGGAATGTTAAAAATTAGTAATCTTGAATTATATTGTTTAAAAAGTCTTGATAGATTTGCTTATATTTTAAAGCGTAATGGTATTAATATGGATTTATTTTATGATAATTTGCCATCTTTAGGAATTAAATATATTACGGATAATAATTTATCTAGAAATGCTACGGCAACTTATGACTGTACTGACAATGAAATCATTTTGTCAGCCGAAAGTATTCTTAGAACTTCTATATTTCACGAATTATTTCATATGGCTAGTACTTGTCAAAATGAAGATTATCTTTATTCTGGTTTTATGGAAGCAAGTGAAGAAAACACCACTATGGCCGGAGTTGGAATAAATGAAGGAATGACTGAATTATTAAGTAAAATTTATTTTAATTCAGCATCTTCCTATTATTTTCAAAGACTTTATATGAAAAAAATAATTGAACTTATAGGCTATAATCAGGCCGAAAAAGCTTATTTTGAAGCCGATGTTAATCCGCTTGTCGATAGTTTAATGAAATATGATAGTGAAGAAAATATTTTAACCTTTATAACTATTTTAGATAATTATACTTTTTTAGAACAAGATTCCAATAGTGAAGATTTTATTAATCCTGATAATCAAGCTCTTTTAAATACTTGCTCTGATTATTTAGTTAAGTGGTATGCCAATAAAGCTAAACAAGAAAACTTAGATTCAAATTTAGTTGAAGATTATATTGAAGATTTTTACTGCATTGAAATGTTAAACAGCAAAGATGAAAAATTAAATTCAGAGCCAACTAAAGAGGCCTTAGATTATGTTTATGATATGAAAGTTTTAGTTAAGAAGAATTAAATTAAAAATTCTTCTTTTTAGATAATCAAAATAATTGAACTTATTAATAAAATATAGTATAATTGTAAACGATTAAAAGGTGATATATATGAAAGAAAGATTAAAAGCCATTGAAGAGCGTTATAATGAACTTACGGCTGAACTTACGAAGCCTGAAATTTTAGAGGATATAAAAATGACTTTAAAATTATCTAAAGAACAGTCTTCATTAAAAGAAGCTTATGATGCATATCAAAAATATAAAAATTTAAATAATGATTTAGAAGAAGCTAATGAACTTACTAAAGATAATGAACTTGGTGAATTCGCTAAAGAGGAAGTAGCTAGACTTACGGCTGAAATTAGCAAATTAGAAGCTGAAATTGAAATCATTTTGCTTCCAAAGGATCCTAATGATGAAAAAAATGTTATTGTGGAAATTAGAGGAGCCGCCGGTGGCGATGAGGCGAATATCTTTGCTGGTGATTTATATCGTATGTATAGTAAATATGTAGAAAAAGAAGGCTGGAAATTAGAAGTGTTATCAGAGGAACATTCAGATATGGGAGGCTTTCCTTTAATTGAGTTTATGGTTAAAGGTGATAATGTATACTCTAAACTTAAATATGAAAGTGGCGCTCATAGAGTCCAAAGAGTTCCTGTTACAGAAACGCAAGGCCGTGTACATACTTCAACGGCTACTGTAGTTGTAATGCCAGAAGCCGAAGAGGTTGATATTGAAATTAAACCAAGTGATTTAAGAATTGATGTTTACCGTAGTACTGGGGCTGGCGGACAGTGCGTTAATACAACTGATAGTGCAGTACGTATTACACATATTCCAACAGGCGTTGTTGTAACTTGTCAAAATGAAAGAAGTCAGCTTCAGAATAAAGAAAAGTGTATGCAGATGCTTAGAACAAAACTTTATGAAGCCGAACTTAGAAAACAAGAAGAAGAACTTGGTAGTGTTAGAAGAAATAAAATTGGAACTGGTGATCGCTCTGAAAAAATCAGAACATATAATTATCCGCAAAATAGAGTGACTGACCATCGTATTGGTTTCACAACGAAAAATTTAGATAGAGTTATGGAAGGTAATTTAGATGAAATCATTAATGCTTTAATTACTGAAGACCAAAACCGAAAACTTAGAGGCGAATAATGACAGATAGAAAATATTTAGAAAAATATTTAGATAAAGCTAAATTACAAGAGGGTTTAGAAAAATTAGAAGAGGGCATTCCGCTTCAATATATTATTGGAGATGTTAACTTTTATGGAAATATAATAAAAGTTAATTCAAATGTTTTAATACCACGATTTGAAACTGAACTATTAGTAGATAAAACAATAAAATATGCGAAAACATATTTGCCTAGGCAAATAGATGTTATTGATTTAGGTACAGGTAGTGGGGCTATTGCTATTTCGCTTAAAAAAAAGTTAACAGCGATGGTTGACGCTACTGATATTTCCAATAAAGCTTTAGAAGTAGCTTTAGAAAATGCCAAAATAAATGAAACCGATATTAATTTCTTTATAAGTGATATATTTAGTGATGTTACTAAGTCTTATGATTTAATTATTAGTAATCCACCATATGTTAGTAAAAATGAAGCTATTGAAGATATTGTAAAAAAAAATGAACCAGCTATTGCTTTATTTGCTGATAACGATGGACTTGAATTTTATGAAAAAATACTTAGTAATGCTAAATACTATTTAAAAAAACCTGGATTAATCGCACTAGAAATTGGAAGAACGCAAGGTAAAAAAGTAGCCGAAATAGCTAAAAATTATTTTCCAGATGCTAAAATAAAAATTGAAAAAGATTTTCCAGGTGAAGATAGATTTGTATTTATTTTCAATTAATAAAATTGCACATTTTTGGCGATTTTATTTTGTTTTTAACAATTGACAATTAGGATAAAAATGGGATATAATAAATTAGTATATAATGACTAGGGGTGATTATATGGAAATAGAAAATTTAAATGAAAAAGTTAGTCAGCTTAAAGATAAATATGGAACTTTTATTGAAGAAAAAACTGGATATACAGGTTCTTTGCTAGATGCATATATGAAAACGTTAGTTGAAAATGGTGAGAAATATTATGGAACTAATTTTACCGAAGATATATTAAAAGAACGTGGAACTAGTTCAATTAGCTGGCTTATAAATGAAATAGGAACGCTAGCTAATAGTGATATTCAAACTGTAAATGCCCCTCAGGATACTAATCAGGTTCAAAATCCTACTAATGTTCCTGTACAAACTGCAAGTAATGAAATGGATTTAAAAGAGCAGTGGGTTCATTCCTTAATTAAATCAGGAATGACTGAAAAACAAGCTCGAGATTTTGCGGCAAATCCTTATAATCAAATGTATTATGATCGCTGGCTTACAACTAAAGATGATCTAAATGAGCCAAAAGAAGTTAGCGTACCAGAAAATCCGCAGATAAATCCTATTGAAAATGAAAAAAATATTTTATTATCAAAATATCGTGATTTAATTGAAAAAAGAGTTTTTGGCGGTCATTTTAATGGCAAAGAACTTAATGACTGGCAAAAGGAACAATTAGATAACGGCTTAGAAGCCATAATTAAAAATGGTAAATTACATTATGGTGAAAATTTCATCGAAGAACTTGTTAATACTGAATCTTTAGAACAGGTAGCTAAAATATTAAGAAGTCTACCTTTAGTTGAAGCTAGAGAATATGATAATGAGGCAGCAGAGGAAGCTATTGCTGAAATTCCAGTTCCTGCATCTCAGCCAAAAGAAGAGACGGAACCTGTAATGCCAACTTTAGATCCGATAAATAATGAGCAGGAAACAGAGCCTATTCAAACTCCTGAAAGTAACACCGAACCAGTTAATGATATTCCAACTGAACCACTCCAAACAATTCCTGTTATAGAAAATAAACAAACTGTAATTCCGGAAACAGCGATGAAAGGAAAAAGAAAAGAAGCTTCACCATCTTTAATCGATAAATTTAAAAATTATTGGAAAAAAGCTTCATTTAAAAAGAAAATACTTATTGGTGCCCTAGCAATTGGAGCAGTAATTGGAGTAGGCGCTATAACAGTAACGGCAATTTCACAAATGATGGTTAACCAAAGTTTTGATAGTAATAGCTTGATGCACGCTAGTAATATGGTTACAGATGCTGTTAATAATTTAGATGTCAGCTCAACTTTTGGAGCCGATAACATTGATCCTAATGTTGTAGCTAGTACAGTTGATCCTACTATAGCTAATAATGGCGTAGATCCAAATGCCATAGTTGATTATAGTGGTATTGGTGAAGGCACTGATGTTCATTATACTCAGGCTGATGCAATAAGTGGTGACAATTTAATGCACGGTAATGAAAATATGGTTGCCGACCACGCTGAATATGTTAATACCGCTAATGAGGTTACTAATCTTGATGGAATGACTAATAATGAAATTAAACAAGTGCTAGATTCAAATGATGGAGCAGTTAGAGTATCGGCTAATGGTGAATGGAATGGCTGGCAAAGTGAAGAACAATTTTTAAATTCTACACAACATCAAACTTTAGGGAGGTAATAAATAATGAAAAGTGGGCTATATACAATTATTGAATTTGATGATAATGATAAATGGCTTGTAATCGGCGAGACTATTTATAAAGATGATAAATATAATTATCTAATTAAAGTAACCCCTGATGAAACAGATTTTATTGCTGATTTTATGACTGTAAAGTGTATTAATGATGGTAATGAAGAATATTTTGATGTTGTTCAAGATAAGGATGTGTTAAAAGAAATTATGCCAATATTAATGCCAGATATAAAAGAACTTATGGAACATCCAGAAGAAGTTTTAAAAGAATTAGCTAATCACTAATTCTTTTTATACAAATAATGCATAATTTATCATTAAATTTATAAAAAGTTTTATAATAATGAGTAAATTTTTTATTTAAAATCCCGTTTTTTATTAAACGGGATTTTAGTTTTGGAATTGGACGGGGGAATAAATAAA
>CANQNL010000005.1 GCA_947625215.1 uncultured Bacilli bacterium
TAAGAAAGGTGATACGTTATAGGTCGAAGTATGAGACAATTTCAAGCTCCGTTGCTTGCGGCGGAGAATTTGACAATAATAATTATAAATAATATAATTAATATAGGGTATTTGCATTACCCATATAACTATGAATAAAATTGAAACTATAGTTAACACTATACTTAGAAAGGAAACTAAAATATGCGAAGAAGAAAAAGAAAAAATACTATAATAATTGGAAGTTTGTGCGCTATAATAAGTGTAATGGTAGTAGCATATGGTGTTTATGGGAGTTTTCTAAAAGTTGATGGAACAACAAGTATTTCATCAAATTTTAAAGTGTTAATTACAAATATAGAAAGTAAAGATAAAGTCGGAGAAGCTTCAGATGATGGAGATCCAAAATTTGAAAATTTAAGTGCAACTTTCAAAACAAATTTAGTTTCCCCAGGTGATAGTATGACATACGAAATAACTGTAGCTAATCAGGGAAATGTCAATGCTGCTCTTGATAAAATAGATATAACTAAAAAAGTAAATAAAGCGATAAATGTAACATATGATGGAATAACTGCAGGGGATAAATTAGATGCTGGTACAGAGAAAAAATTTACGATAAAAGTGGAATTTGATTCTAGTGTAACAACGCAGCCAAAAGATACCAATATAACTTTTGATATGAAATTAGAATATGTAGAGGAAGGACAAGATAATAATAAGAGTACAACTACAACAGATGTATTAGTATTTGGTGGCCAGAGTATTCAATTAGTAACTTCTGGAGAGGGCTTATATGCCGATGAATATGAACCAGGTAGATATGTATATAAAGGAAAAAATCCTGATAATTACATAACATTTAATGGAGAAAATGCCGGTTGGAGGATAATTGGTATTGAAACTGATGGCACAATTAAGATAATGAGAGCAAGTACTATTGATAAGCAAATTTTTGATATAGCTGGGGCGAGGAAAACAGGATATTGTTCTAAGCAAGATGAATTATGGATAGGTTGTAACGTCTGGGCAATAACACCAGAATATGATAATAATAGTGCATTGTCAAACGGTCTAAAAGGTGCTGTAGAAGCCGATTCTACTTTAAAAACTTATTTAAATGGAAGCTACTATGAAGGATTAACATCAAATAAAACGGCAATTCAGAATCATCAATTTTACTATGGTCCGGCAACGTGGAATAATGAAAATTTATCTGATCAAATAGCAAGCGAAAAAAAGTATTCAGCAAATTCATATGTGGGTATTATGCAAGCTAGTGATTATATTAGATCAAATGCAGATAGTGCTAGTTGTGGAACATTAAAATTAGTAATAACAAATTCTTGTACTAGTACAAGCTATATGTCAGTAAGTGATAGTAGTCAGCAGTATTATACAATTACTCCAACATACAATAGTAGTGCTAATCCCCGAACTAATTCCAGTCATATGATTACCGTATATAATAGAGGTTTATATGATAATAATGGTTCACTTAATTCTTGTGGAGTTCTTCCTACCATATATCTAAAATCAGATACTGAATTATCCGGAAAAGGAACTGGGGAAGACCCATTTACTATAACCAATTATATAGAATAAATAAACTATGTAAAAACCGAATTTCAAAATTTGGTTTTTTTGTAAAAAAATATGCTAAAAAAAGGGAAATAGGATATTAACGAAGTATATTAAATATGAAGTAGTTAGAAAAGAAAAAATATAAAATAAAAATGTTTATAAATGGTATATTTAGATAATAAATTAACGGTGTTAAAATACCTTGAATTTTACTGTAAGTTATATTATAATGAACATGGAAGAGAAGATGATTACAGCATTAACAGCAAAAAGTTTTAAAGAATTAAACAAAATTTTAAAAGAAATCTTAAATAAAGAAGAATTAGAAAGATTCATAGGGGAAGTGGTTAAGATGAGTAAAGACACATTTAGTATTCACGAATGGGAAAAAGAGAAAACAGAAGAATTACTAAAATATGAAGAGTATCTTTATGGAAAAAATGAAGGACTTAAAGAAGGTAAAAATGTTGGAATTAAAGAAAAAAGTATTGAAATAGCTAAAAATATGCTTAATAAAAAAATGGATATTAAAATTATTTCAGAAATGACTGGTTTAAGTAAAGAAGAAATAGAAAACTTAAAATAGGTTTTCTATTTATTTGCATAAAAATTATAAATAAAAATACCCAGTTAAAGCTGGATATTTTTTAATAAGCTAATTATTTGTTCTTTAGTTTCATCAAATAGTTCTAATCTAATACTATTTAAGCCAAGATCTTTTAATTCATTTAAATAATGAATCAAGTTAATATTATGGTGATGCATTATATGGGTTTTATTATTTTTAATAATAATTGGAAATAATTCATTTTGTCTATTTTGAAGATAATTGCCATTATCTGAAATGATATGATTTATAACCATTAATTCTAACTTGCCATATATAATTAACTCAACATTATTATTAACTTTTAAAATGTCTTTTATTTGGTCAATAGTAAGTTCTGGTGATAGAGTAATTTGTTTAATATTACAATTTTCTAAAAAATTTACACTATAACTATTTACAACATTTAAGAAATAATCAGAATTACATATATTATTTTTAGGATATTTATTAATGCTACCTAGTTCAGTTAATAATAATTTCTCATTTTTGAAATCTTGAAAACCATAGGCTGTTCTATCAGTTTTAAAATAGACATTATGAGTTTTATATTTTAAATATAAATTATAATTATCAGTATAAATATTATTTACTTTGCCTAGTACCGTTTTTAACTGCTCCTCATTATTTACACTAACATTAATAGATAGTGGCCTACTTATTTTATTTATAGCTGGTTTTATTTTTATTTTATTTAAATTTCTTTTAATACTAGTTTTTTTATTAATAAGTTTTTCTGTTAAAATTCTTCGAAGTTCATTTAACTCTTTTAGAGAAATAAATACATTATTATCCATATCAATATCTATTTTATTTATTATAAAAGGAGTATTACCTAATTTAGATAATTGTTTTATAATATTTTCTTTAGTAATTGGGGAAGTAATAGCGGATTTTACAATACTTCCTTTTACATTAATTTTGTTTTTATTATCATATATGGTTATCGATAATGGTTTATTTAAATGCATTGTAACTGAAAAATTAATTGTTAATTTCTTTTTTGGATAGCCTCTTAAAGATTCTAAAAGCTTATAATCTGTAGTTTTTAAAACTGTTTCATTAGTTTTAATATTTAGTTTATTGTCAATAAAAACAATATCACCTTTTTTAGCTTCATTAATTAATAAACCTTTAGAATTATATAACTTATTTACTACTAGTCCCTTATTACTATCTTTAAATCTAATACCATCATTTTGCGCGAGATCATCAGTTAATTTAATCATAATTCTTTTATTTGTTTTAATAACTTTTCCAATTTCAACGCCGATATGATTTGGGCTGATAGGATTCATTAAGTCTTCATTTTTCTTTTCAAATAAATGTCCCTCAGTAAACTGGCGATTAAATAGTTTTTCTAAGTCTCTAGTTTCCATTTTTGTTTGCTTATTATCAATAAGTTCACGGTACATTTTAGTTACAAAATAAACATATTCAGGGCTTTTCATTCTTCCTTCAATTTTTAGGCTTTGAACATTACTATTTAAAATTTTATTTATTTGTTTAGTTGTATTTAATTCTTTTGGACTAAGAAGATAATTGCCTTCAGTTTTTACTGGCTTACCATTTTTAATTAAAGTATATGGTAAGCGGCAAGGTCCTGCACATTTTCCTCTATTGCCACTTCTACCACCATTTAAACTGCTAAATAAACAACTACCACTATAACAGATACATAAAGCGCCGTGAATAAATATCTCTTTATCGATTTGTGTTTTTAAATTATTAATTTGTTTTAACGATAATTCTCTAGCTAAGACAACCCTTTTAACGCCTAAATCTTTATATAATTTTAAAACCTCATCATTACAATTATTAGTTTGCGTAGAAGCGTGAATTTCTAAATCAGGGATAATCTTTCTTATTAAACTAATCATTCCAATATCTTGCATTATAACAGCATCTACACCATTTAAATAAAGAAATTTAAGATAATCTATGAAATCATCTATTTCACGTTCATAAATAATAGTATTGGCAGTTATATAAACTTTCACATCGTATGTATGAGCATATTTAATAGCTTTAATTAATTCTTCGTTAGTAAAATTATCCGCAAAATTTCGCGCACCATAATTTTTACCACCGATATATACCGCATCTGCTCCTGCGTGGATAGCGGCTTTTAAAGCCTCCATATTACCAGCGGGGCTTAATAATTCTGGTTTCATAAAATCACCATCATCATTATAGCTTAATTTTAAAAAAATATAAAGTTAAGAAAGTTAGACTTATTTAATATGATTTAAATTATTTTAACTTTTGACAAAAAAAATAAATACAGTATAATAAAATTAATAGGGGATGATATGATGACTAAAAAAGAAAAACTGGATGTTAAAGCATTTAGCTTATGGGTTAAACACGGTAAATTTAAGCAGCGAGTAGATATTCCATTAACTAAAAGAGGTTTTAAAGGAAAAATTGTCGGCGGGAAACAAACTTATTTAATGGCTATTGATGATTTTACAACTAAATTTTCAGGGCCTGATGAGCTTATTAATTATATTCGTGATAATGATTTAGCTAAAATCAAAACTTGTGATAACAATGAGGTTGAAATCATAATTACTTATGATGGGCCTTATCATTTTGATGGTAATCTATCAGTAATATATAATGATAATGAAGAACTTAATAGATTTTTAAGCGCAAATCCAGTAAAAGGCATTTTTGAAAGCCTTAACCCATATGTTTATAATTTTCAAAAGAGTATTATAGAAAATTGGAAAGTTAGTCCAGAATATAGAATGTTTATGACCGATTCAAAAAATATTTATTATGATAGTGATTTACCACTTACTTTAGACTTTTATAAAGATGAAATATTAACTAATGATAATTTAACAATTGGGCCAACAATGGAATATCATAATATCCGTGGTAACTGCCTTGCTAATAAAAATTTAAAAAGGGAATTACAAAAAATAGAATATAATAGATTAGTTCCATTTAATGAAAAAAAAGATTATGAAGAGGATAAAGTAACAAAACCAACAGTCTCTAATATTAGAATAATAAATTTACCTAAGAAAAACGCAAAAATAAAAAAAGAGACTACTGAACAAATGGCTCTTTTTAATGCATATGATTATGAAGAAGATTATGGATTTAATAGCGGAAATTTAAGAAGGGGTTAAAATCCCTTTTTATTGGGAGTTTTTAAATAGATTAACTAATTTATTTATGTCATAGTAAAAGGCATATATAGTTGCTTCTTTTAATTCATTTTCATCGATATTTTTAAATGAAAAATTAAAACCCTTGTCTTTTATAAACGCTTCTAAAAATGTTTTAATGGTTATATCATTGCCATCTCTAAAAGGGGCAATGATAGATAGCTCACTATAATAATAAGCAAGGAAATTATATAAATCATCTTGATTATTTATTTTGACATCATTTAAAAGTTTAAATAAATCGTGGAGGCATAAATCAACTACATTTGATCTGCACATCATTATATTATAAGTAACAATATTTTCATCACGTAAATTTCCGGCAAACTCATATAATTCATCAAATAAATATTTATGGAGATTTAAAAAATCTTCTTTTTTAAAGCTATTAAGTTTTACATTTTTTAATTTTTTTTCTAAAATTTCCTTCTCTTTGATATCTAGTTTTTCACTATCCATAATTTCAAATTTATTTTTTAAAGTTCCGTTTGGATATGTCCATAAAGAATCAGCTGTAAAAGGTCTTTCCATACATAATCACCAATTTAATTATATATTAAAAAATATAATTTGTCCTTAGTTTTTATGAAAAAATAATTACATATAATTATTTTGAGGTGTGATGTAATGAAAGAATTTTTAAAAAAACTTTTTAAGGACTTCTATATTTTAACGGCTTCTTATTCAAATAATGTCTTCCCAGATCCTCTTACTAAAGAAGAAGAGGAAGAGTATATAAAAAAAGCTAATATGGGTGATAAAGAGGCAAGGAGTAAACTTATTGAACATAACTTAAGATTAGTTGCTCATATTGTTAAAAAATATGATCATAGAAAAGAAGACGTTGATGATTTAATAAGTATCGGAACAATAGGTCTTATAAAAGGTGTAGATAGTTATTCATTTAAACATAAAACTAGACTTACTACATACTGCGCTAGATGTATAGAAAATGAAATCTTAATGCATTTTCGTAGCGATAAAAAAAATAGTAAAAATATAAGTATCGATGAAAGTGTCGGATTCGATAAAGAAGGAAATGTTATAACATTTTTAGATATTTTAAAAACTCCAAAGCCTGACTTTGCATTAGATATACATAAACAAGATAATTTAAAACTATTAAAAAAATATTTTGATGTCCTTACTGATCGCGAAAAAGAAATAATAATTAAAAGGTATGGATTAAATGGCAATGATGAGGTTACACAAAAAGAAATCGCTAAAGAATTTGGAATATCGCGAAGTTATGTTTCTAGAATAGAAAAACGCGCATTAACTAAAATATTACGAGAGTTTATAAAACATAATAAGCAATAGAAAAACGAGTTATTTTTAACTCGTTTATATATGCATAAGAATATAAGTAATCATTCCAGTACCCATAAAAGCGGTAATAAAAGCAAGAATTGAACAGTGAACAAAAGCATATTCCATATGATGATCAGTAGCGGTTGTCCAAGGAAGTAATTTCTTCTTTTCTTTTTTAGCTTCTATTTTAGGCTTAGGTTCTAAAAAAACTTTTTCATCATTATCAAGTGGTAAAGTATCAAGCTCTAAAGTTTTCTCCATTTCATCAGTGGGAATTTCAGTAATTAATTCATTAAGCAAACTATCTTCATTTGATGTATCGACTTTGCTATAATTAAACACATCTTCATTGTTATATAAATTTTGCTTCATAAACTCACCACCTTTTATCTGATTTTATTATACTATATTAAGTAATATTTTTCAATAAGTTTATGATAAACAAAATACTACATTTTTTTTAAAATATATTTAATGCTATATACATTAATCCATAAAAATCTTGAATTTTACTATCAGTTATATTATAATGAATTAAGAAAATTTACAAAAATAAAATATCTCTAAATTAAGAATAGGAAAAGTGGTATAAATGAATAAAAGTATAAATGATAGTAAGGTAAAAAAGAAAGAATTAGACGATATAAAAAAAGAAAATAAAACACAAATAGCTAAGCATATGCTGGATGAAAAAATTGATATTGCGTTAATTGCTAAAATAACAGGTTTATCACACGAAGAAATAGGAAAATTAAAATAGCTTTTCTTGTTGTAAATAATACTTAAAATAGTTTTGATTTGTAAGCGAATGTGTTATAATAAAAAGAGATAATGGAGGTAAAAACTATGCCAAAAAATAAAAAAAGAAAAACAACTGAGAAGAAAAACGCCTCATATAGTGTGGAAATAAAAGGAATAATTTTAATATTAATTGCTATTATTGGCTGCTGTCCATTTGGAATAGTCGCTGATATTATTAGAGGTTTTGCGGGATTCTTAGTAGGAGTTTGGTATACACCACTATTACTAATAGTAGGTGGTATTGGAATATATATGATGGTTAAAAGAGAACTCCCTGATTTTTTAACCTCTAAATGGATTGGCTTTTATATTTTAACTTTAGGAATTTTAATTTTATCACATACTGGATACATTGCCAGTTTAAGCAAACACGGTATTGAAGGTTTTGATGTTATTTCCGAAACTATTAATAACCTAATGGGCTTTGTTAATAACTCAGTAGATCTTCAGGGTGGCGGAATTATCGGAGCAATATTTGCCGTAATCTTTGTTCTTGCCCTTACTTTAACAGGTACTAGAGTCGTATGTTTTGCGCTTATTATTTGCGGAATAATTATGTTTACTGGAGTATCAATATATGATGCTATTAAATGGATTAAAGAAAAAGCAAATATGGCTAAAGAAGCAGGAGCAAATTTAAGACATCGAAATGATGAAGAAAATGAGGAAAATGAAGAAGGAACAAGTGAAGAAGAGCCTGAAGATAATAAAATTGTTATTTCTTCAATTGAAGATTTAACTTCAAATAATCCTTATGTAAAAGAAACTGAAACTGAAGAAATGCCCGTGTCTTCAAAAGGGTATGTTTTACCAACGATAAATTTACTTGCAAGACCTAAAAAAATAAACAATAAAGCCAATGAAGAGGCTATAAAACAAAATGTTAAAGATATTGAACGAGTTTTAGTAAATTTTGGCATTGAAGGAAAAGTTGTTGCCGTAAATATCGGGCCTTCAGTAACCCAATATGAACTTGAAATGAAATCTGGAACAAAAGTTAGCAGAATAACTGGAATTCATAGAGAAATGGCCTTAGAATTAGGCGCTAAAGAAGTCCGTATTCAGGCACCAATTCCAGGTAAGAAAACAGTTGGTATTGAACTACCTAATAAAGTTACTACACCAGTTATGGTAAGAGAAATCTTAGAAATGATACCAGAAGATAAAAAAGATAATAAATTATTAGTTACTTTAGGTAAAGACATAATGGGTAAACCTAGATTTTGTGAAATTGATAAAACGCCACATATGTTAGTAGCCGGAAGCACGGGAAGTGGTAAATCAGTATGTATCAATAGTATGTTAGTTTCAATATTAATGCGTGCTAAACCAGATGAAGTTAGATTAGTTTTAGTTGACCCTAAAAAAGTTGAACTATCAATGTATAATGGAATTCCGCATTTACTTACGCCAGTTGTAACTGATCCTAAAAAAGCTAACATTGTCCTTCAAAAAATTGTTCAAATAATGGAAGATAGATATGAGACATTTAGTGAAAGTGGAACTAAAAATATTAAAGGCTATAATAAATATATCGATAAACAAAATGCTAAAAGAGCTGAAGATGATCAGCTTAAGCATATGGAATATATTGTAGTAGTTATTGATGAGCTTGCCGATTTAATGCTAGTTGCTGCTAAAGAAGTTGAAGATTCAATTATGCGAATTACCCAAATGGCTAGAGCGGCTGGAATACATTTAATTGTGGCTACACAAAGACCAAGTACTGATGTTATTACTGGAGTAGTTAAAGCTAATATTCCAACGAGATTATCATTTGCTGTTTCAAGTAGTATTGATTCAAGAACGATTTTGGATATGAGTGGTGCTGAAAAATTACTTGGTAAAGGTGATATGTTATTTTTACCACAAGGTGAAAACACTCCAATTAGAATTCAAGGAACTTTTATCGATGATGATGAAATTAAAAATGTCGCTGAATATACCATTAAACAGCAAAAAGCTCGTTATGATACTAGTTTAGAAATATCTAATGAGGATAAAGGGGCTACAACTATGACAGAAAATAAGGATGATTATGAAGAACCTTTATATAACGAAATTGTTGAATTTATAGTAAATCAAGGTAAAGCCAGCGCATCTTTATTACAAAGAAGATTTAGACTTGGATATAATAGGGCTGCAAGATGCATAGACTTATTAGAAGAACGCGGTATAATTGGTCCATCAAACGGATCTAAACCAAGAGAAGTATTAGTAAAATTAAAAGATTCTGAAGAAGAATAGAGGCGTATTATGAAAAAAATTTTGACTGGAGAACCAACATCACTTAGTATATTTGTTAATTTTATGTTACTTGTAGTAGCTATATTTGCTTATGTGTTTGTCGATAAATATTTGACGGCTACGGCTAATGAAAAAATTGATTTAATCGAAGAAAAATCAGAAGGTAATTTATCAGAAAAAGATGCCATAAATATTGCTACTGAGAAATATTATATTGCCGAAGCTACAATTACTAATACTAAAGCTGATATTGATAAATTATATGATCAACTTAAGGTTAATGATGTTACTTTAACTGATGAATCCTTAATTACTGGATTAAATAATTTAGGTGGAAAAACTTTCACCACTGATATGACGGCTCAAGCTATCAATAATTATAGTGAAGCGATAACTGATAATTTTACTGAAAATTTTATTAATAATCATATAATGTATCCAAACGGTTTTATAGGAAAGCTCAATGAAGATTATTATATAATAAGAGATAAAACAGATAATTATCGCTTTAAGGAAGTTGAAATAAAACTAGTTAGTATGGAAGAAAACCTTATGACCTTTACGGCGACTAATACCAATTATGCACCTAGTTGTTTAAATGCCGATAGTGCTGCTCCAAAGGCCACTTGTACTAGTACTGAACTAGGTGAAGAACGAACATTCAAATTAGTTAAAGAAGATAAAAAATGGAAAATTTCCGAAATGGCTGTTAAAAGCTCATAAATCACTTTAAATAGTGATTTTTTCTTTAGATTTTATACGTTTGTTGACAAAATCGTTTGCGTATAAATGTTTTTTTTGGTAAAATCAAATAAGGTGATTATATGGTAAAATATGATGAAAGCTCAATTAAAATATTAGAAGGACTAGATGCCGTTAGAAAAAGGCCTGGAATGTATATTGGATCAACCGATAAAAGGGGCCTTCATCATTTAGTATGGGAAATTGTCGATAATAGTATTGATGAAGTAATTAATGGTTATGGAAATAAAATTAAAGTAATAATCCATAGCGATGGTAGTGTTTCCGTAGAAGACTTTGGTAGAGGAGTTCCTGTAGGAACGCATGCTAGCGGTAAATCAACACCAGAAGTAATTTATACCGTTCTTCACGCTGGAGGTAAATTCGAAACCTCAGGTTATAAAGTATCAGGTGGACTTCACGGAGTTGGTGGTAGTGTAGTTAATGCTTTATCAAAATGGATGGAAGTAACTATTAAAAGAGATGGCTATGAACATTTTATCAGATTTGAAAATGGTGGACATACAGCTATTCCGCTTAAAAAGATAGGTACAACTAATAGAACTGGTACTAAAGTTCATTTTATGCCAGATGACACTATTTTTACGACAACAACTTTTTCATTTACAACCATTTGTGAAAGAATGCAGGAAAGTGCTTTTTTATTAAAAGATTTAACTGTTGAAGTTATTGATGAAGCAGATAATAAAGAAGAACTATATCATTATGAAAAAGGTTTAAACTCTTTTGTTTCATATTTAAATGAAGATAAAAAAGGTCTTCATAATGTTATCGATTTTGAAGGAATGAAAGAAGGCATTAATGTCGAAGTGGCGTTTCAATATACAGATACTTATTCTGAAAATATTGTTTCTTTTGTAAATAATGTTAAAACCTCTGATGGTGGAACCCACGAAGTTGGACTTAAAACGGCTTTTACGAGAGTCTTTAATGATTATGCTAGAACTAATGGCCATTTAAAAGCTAAAGATAAAAATCTCGAAGGCCCTGATACAAGAGAAGGCCTTACGGCGATTATAAGTCTGCAAATACCCGAAAAACTTTTACAATTTGAAGGTCAAACTAAAGGTAAACTTGGTTCTCCCATTGCTCGTACTGTAGTTGAAAATATTGTTACTGAAAAATTACAATTTTTCTTAGAAGAAAACAATGAAGCAGCTACTAAAATAATTGAAAAAATGGTTAAATCCAAACAAGTTAGAGAAGCCGCTAGAAAAGCTAGAGATGAGGCTAGAAACGGTAAAGGAAAAGGGAAAAAAGAAAAGAGTATTAGTGATAAATTTACTCCTGCCCAAAGTAAAGATAAAGACCGTAATGAACTATTCTTAGTCGAAGGTGATTCAGCCGGCGGTTCAGCAAAACAAGGTAGAGATCGTAAATTTCAAGCAATACTTCCACTTAGAGGTAAAGTTATCAATACGGAAAAAGCGTCTCTTACTGATGTCCTTGCTAATAATGAAATTAATACAATGATACAAACGATAGGTGCAGGTATTGGTACTGATTTTGAAATAAAAGACTGTAATTATGATAAAGTTATCATTATGACTGATGCTGATGATGATGGAGCCCATATACAAATATTACTTCTTACCTTTTTCTATCGTTATATGAAACCGCTTATTGAAAATGGCCATTTATTTATTGCTATGCCACCATTATATGCCCTTAAAAATGGCAATAAAATATATGGATATGCTTGGGATGATAAAGAGGCTGATGAGATAAGAAGCAAAAATAAGGTAAAACTTGAAAAACAAAGATATAAAGGTTTAGGTGAAATGAATGCTGAACAGCTATGGGAAACAACTATGGATCCAAACAAACGAAGCTTAATAAAAGTAAATCTAACTGATGCTTCACTAGCTGAAAAACGCGTAAGTGTTTTAATGGGCGATAGTGTAGAACCTCGTAAAGAGTGGATTGAGGAAAATGTTGAATTTACCCTTGAAGATAATTATGAGAGTTGGTAGATAATATGGATAGTATAAGTAAAAAAATATATGATTATTCTTTAGAAGATATTATGGGTGATAGTTTTGGAAGATATGCTAAGACTATTATTCAGGATAGAGCTTTACCTGATGTTAGAGATGGTCTAAAGCCCGTTCAAAGAAGAATATTATATGCAATGTATAAAGATGGAAATACTCACGATAAACCAACTAAAAAATCAGCTAAAGCTGTTGGTAATATTATGGGTTACTACCATCCACACGGAGATTCTAGTATTTATGATGCTTTAGTTAGAATGAGCCAGTGGTGGAAAAACAATTTATGTTATGTTGAAATGCAAGGTAATAATGGTTCAATGGACGGCGATGGGGCAGCAGCAATGCGTTATACTGAAGCTAGACTTTCAAAAGTAGCTTTTGAACTTTTAAAAGATATAAATAAAGAAACCGTACTTATGAGCTGGAACTATGATGATACTTTGCTTGAACCAACTGTTCTTCCGGCTAGATTTCCAAACCTTTTAGTTAATGGTGCAACCGGTATTTCGGCTGGTTATGCGACGAATATTCCACCACATAATTTAGGTGAAATAATTGATGCTACAATAAAAAGAATTGATAGTCCTAATTGTCATTTAGATACAATTTTAGATATTGTTAAAGGGCCTGATTTTCCTACTGGTGGAGTAGCAGAAGGGTTAAAAGGTATAAGAGAAGCTTTTACTACTGGTAAGGGGAAAGTAAATATTAGGTGTAAATACGAAATAGTTGGTCCTAAAAATAAAAGGCAAATAATTATTTCAGAAATACCTTATGAAGTAAATAAAGCTAGTTTAGTTAAAAAAATCGATGATATAAGAATAGATAAAAAAGTCGAAGGTATTGCCGAAGTAAGGGATGAATCAGATAGAAATGGCTTGCAAATTGCTATTGATTTAAAAAAGAATGCTGATGAAGAACTTATAATTAATTACTTACTTAAAAATACTGATATGATGATTTCTTATAATTATAATATGGTAGCTATTGTAAATCGTAGACCAGTAATTTTAGGAATATTAGAAATACTAGATGCTTATATTTCCCATCAAAAAGAGGTTATTACTAAAAGAACTGAATTTGATTTAAAAAGAGATAAAGCCAGAATGCATATAATTGAAGGTTTAATCAAAGCTTTATCAATTTTAGATGAGGTTATTAAAGTAATTAGAGCATCAAAAAATAAGGCGGATGCTATTGAAAACTTGCAAACTGAATTTGAGTTTACAAAACTTCAAGCTGATGCCATTGTAACACTTCAGCTTTACAAATTAACAAATACTGATGTGACTGAACTTGAAAATGAATTTGAAGAATTGAGAAAGCAAATTGCCATATGGGAACAAATTTTAGCTAATGAGGAAGCTTTAAAACACGTTATGAAAACAGAACTTAAATTAGTTAAAAAAGAATATGCAACTCCAAGAAAAACTGAAATTAAAGATGAAGTTACTGAAATTAAAATTGATAATACAGCTTTAATTCCAAAAGAAGATTGTATGGTTATTGTTACTAAAGATGGATATGTAAAACGAGTTTCAACCAGAAGCTATGCGGCTGCTAGTGATGAAGAAACTGGTTTAAAAGAAAAAGATTATGTTTTAAATATTTATGAAGCAAATACAATGGATACTTTAATTTTATTTACTTCACTAGGAAATTTCTTATATATTCCAGTACACGAACTACCTGATTTAAAATGGAAAGACTTAGGTAAACACGTTAGTAATATTATTAAGATTAGTTCAAATGAAAATATCATAGCTTCTTATTTAACCAATGATTTTAACGATAAAATAAACTTTGTTAGTTTTACTAAAAATGGAATGGTAAAACAAACAAGTTTAGCCGAATTTAAAATTCAAAGATATTCTAAACCAATATGTTTAATGAAGCTTAAAGATAATGATGAAGTTATCAGTACTGAGGTATCATCAAACGAAGTATTTATTACAACTAAAAATGGTTATGGTTTAAGATATATGACAAACGAAATTCCCCTTACGGGTCTAAGAGGTAGCGGGGTTAAAGCCATAACGCTAAAAGCCGATGAGGTAATTAGTGGTCATAGTTTTAAAAAGGCCCATTATCTTACTATTATAACTGATAAAAATACAGCTAAAAGAATAAAATTAGAAGAATTTGAAATTACTTCTAGAGCTAGAAAAGGAGTTTTAGTTGTTAGAGATGTTAAAACTAATCCTTATCATATAATTAATAGTTTCATTATTAAAAATAAAGTTGAATTAGGAATTGTTACTGATGAAACGGATTATTTAAAAGTGACTGAACTTCCAATTTGTGACCGCTATCAAACGGGAACTTCAATTAGTAAAAAACAAATAGAAAAATCATTTGTTAAAGCAAATATTACGGCTGAAGAAGAACCAGAGGAAATCGATGTATCTTTAGATAAAGTAGATGAACAGATGATGACTATTGATGATTTTTTAGATGACATAAAGATAGATTAATTCTATCTTTTTTCTTAAAATAATGATACAATACCATTAGGTGATAGTATGGAAAATTGTAAAGATGATAAAAATACATTTAATAAAGATCCTAAGAAATGTTTAGATGAAGTAATCAAAAAAATTAATGATCAGACCCAAAAAGAGGAAGAGATCGTTTCCAATAGTATATATATTAATTGGCTTGAATCTTTTACAGAAAAGTATCCAACATTTATAAGCGATGGCAAGTTTTATAGTGATGAATTTACAAAGGATGAAGATGTAAATATAGATAATTTAAAATATTTTTTCTACGGAATTGATAATTATGCTAGAAAAAATTATATTTGTCCATTACAATCTAACGATTATAGTTATTATTATAATATAAAAGCAAATAATAAAGGCTATGAAATTGGAGTTTTAATTGGGCAGGGCTCAAAATATTACTGTAAGTGCGTTAAAATAGATGAAAAACTAAATTTTATTGATTTTAACGATATAATAAATAGTAAGAGAAACTTAGATAGCGAAGATATTGATAAATATTTAGAAGATATTGCTTATAAAGTTCTTGAATTAAATAAAAAAGGGATACCATTAAAAGATATCTTTGAGAGTACCTATAATATTACTATGCAAACAAAAAAACTTACAAGATAGATTATTCTATCTTTTTTGTTATCGTTTATTAGGCAAATGAATATACTAAATTAGGTGAAGGTTATGAATACAAAAGATAAATTTAAAGATTTTGTAAGGCAAAATCCTGTTTTGTTAAAACACGTAAAAGATGGTAATATGACCTGGCAAAAATTTTATGAGATTTATGATATTTATGGTGAAGATGAAAATGCTTGGAAAGAATATTTAACAGTAGCAGCTCCAGCCGCCGCCGCGACATCATTTGATTTTATGGGATTTATAAAAAGCCTCGATTTAGATAGTATTCAAAATGGTGTTAATAGTGTTCAAAGAGTACTAGGTTTACTTCAAGATATATCATCAAATAAAAAAGAAAATACTGAAACCAGAAGACCTAGACCACTTTATAAACATTTTGAAGATTAATGAGTTTAGAACTACAATATAAAATAAAAGAAAATGAATACTATTTAAGGCATTTAAGACAAAATTCTAATTGGTATAAATTATTAAATAGAAATCCTAATAATTTTAAAGCCTTTGAAGATGAGGTTAAAGAAGTTTATAAATTAACTAAAGCTGATAAAATATCCAAAACCCTTACAACTATCGAAATGTTAGAAAAAGTACTATCAACTTTAAGATAAATATGTTAAAATGTTTTTGGTGATTAATATGCGGGTTATAAGTGGAAAATATAAGGGAAGAAAACTACAAGGTTTTGATATTGATGGAACCAGACCAACAATGGATAGAGTAAAAGAATCACTATTTGGAATGATTCAAAATAATATTCCAGATAGTGTATGTTTAGATTTATTTGCTGGAAGTGGAGCTTTAGGAATTGAAGCTTTAAGTATGGGCGCAAAAGAATGTTATTTTATTGATAATAATCCTGTGGCTATTAAAACTTTAAAAGAAAATACTTCTAGTATAAATGGTGCCATTATTATAAATACTGATTATAAAAAGTATTTAAAAGAAACTAAAAATAAATTTGATATTATTTTTTTAGACCCACCTTACCAAAATAAACTTTTAAATAAAGCTCTTAAATTTATTGAAGAGTTTGACTTACTAAATGATAGCGGAATAGTAATATGTGAGTATGTTACAGAAAAACCTATAACTACATTAACCTTAATTAAAGATAAAAAATATGGTACAAAATATATAAAAGTATATCAAAAGTAGCTCTAAATGAGCTATTTTTTTTAGAAAAAATATTAAAAAAAATAAATAAAAAAAAGGAAACCCAGGTATAAACGAAGTATGATAATAATAGGGAGGTAAAAATGATGTTTAAAAAATATCCATTTGTTAAACAAAATGGTATTAAAGAATGTGCTGTAGCAGCTGTTTTAATGATTGTTAAATACTATAATGGTAATATTAGTATGACTAAGTTAAGTGAAATGCTTAAAGTTACCCGCAAAGGTGTAACAGCATATCATATCGTTCAAACTTTAAAAGCGTTGGGATTTAATGCTTATGGTATTAAAGAAAAACAGTTAAAGCAGACTAAAGTTCCTTTTATTGCAAATGTAATATTAAATGATTCCTACAAGCATTATATTGTTGTATATGAGGTAACTGATAATAAAGTCTTAATAGCTGATCCCGCTGATAAGTTAAAACAAATAAGTATTTATAATTTTTATAAAATATGGACAGGCATAAATATTATGATGTATCCTGAAAGACCAATTTTACGAATTAAAAACAATAACTATCTAAAAATATTTAAAAATTTATTTACCCCTAATTTAAAAAAGATTATCGTTATTGCTGTTTTGTCATTAGTTATGACCATATCAGGAATTATTGGTTCATTCTTTTTTCAGATTCTAATTGACAACATAAATAGTAGAGTCAATATAAAGCTATTATGTTTTGTTTTCTTCGCGTTATTAATAATTAAAGTTATGTCTAGTTATTTTAGAAATAAAATGCTTATAAAATTTAATACAATTACCGATAGTTATTTAACTAATATGACATTCAAACAAATTATTTTACTTCCTTATCTTTACTATCATAATCATACAACTGGCGAAGTAATTAGTAAAACTAATGATTTATCACATCTTAGAGATACTTTAAGTAAAATCTTACTGACCATTTTTATCGATTTACCACTTACTATTTTTTCTGGTATTTTACTTTTTAATATAAATAAATTATTATTTATGTTAATTATTGGAATGCTACTGGGCTATATTTTAATTATTTTAATCTTTAGGAAAAAAATAAATAATTATATCGATAAGACACTTAAAGAAAAAGCCTTAGTCCATTCCTATATGACTGAAACTATAGGTAGTTTTGAAACAATTAAAGGTATAAGTATCGAAAAACAAACAAATCAGCGATTTAAAGAAAAGTATGATAACTTAATTAAAGCAAAATTAAAACTTGATAATCTAGCTAATTTACAGTTATTTATTAAAGATTCTGTAAACAATATTGGACAAGCATTAATTTTAATAGTAGGCATTTGGTTAATCAAAGAAAAAGTAATGTCGTTAAGTTTGTTTATCACCTATAATATCCTTATGAGTTTATTTCTAGAGCCGATGCGTAATATAATTGATTTGGATTTTGATATTAAAAAAACTTTTCAGGTAATAAATAGGGTCTTTGATTTATATGAGATAAGTGAAAAAAAGACTTTTGAAAAAATCAAAACGATAAAATTGGAAAATTTAAATTTTAGTTTTGATGATATTAAATATACTCTGAAAAATATAAATTTAATTATTAATAAAGGTGATAAAATTTTAATAAGTGGTGAAAGTGGTAGTGGTAAGAGTACTTTAGTTAAACTAATTAAAGGCTATTATCAAAAGTATGAAGGGAAATTACTCGTTAATGGAAAACCCGTAAATAAAATTAATTCAAAAATAAATTACGTCTCTCAAAAAGAAAATATTTTTACAGGTACAATTAATGATAATTTAAAACTTAAAAATAGTAGAGATTTAAATAGAATAAAAAGGATGTGCTACATAAACGAAATAGCTTTAAGAGAGGACTTAGGTTATAATACACTATTAGAAGAAGATGGTTTTAATATTTCAGGTGGGCAAAAGCAAAGAATTGCTTTAGCCAGAGCCCTTCAAGATTTTGATTTATTAATTATTGATGAGGGTTTTAATGCCTTAAATACTAATTTAGAAAGAAAAATAATTAAAAACTTATTTAAGTATTATAAAGATAAGACGATAATTGTTATTTCTCATAGATTAGATAATTTAGATTTATTTAATAGATTTATAAAGCTTGAAAATGGAATTATAACCTTGGACACTAAAGCTGAGAAGGGAGAAACGCTATGCATATGACAAAAGAAGAACTACTAACTGTAACTGGAGGAGGTGTAAGTGTTGGTTTAATTGCAGGCATAGGCGCTGCTATAACATTTATTATTGGGATTTTAGATGGTTATCTTCGCCCACAGAGGTGTAATGAATGATATTAAGTAAAGAAGAACTTTTAAATGTTACTGGCGGGGACTTTACGATTACGGCTACATTTTTAAATGCCTTATCAAGAGGCGTTTCAACAATTGCTGATTTAGGTAGAAGCCTGGGCAGTGCTATTAGAAGAATAGTTAGTGGTTCAATATGCCCAATTTCATAAAACAGGAATTATTCCTGTTTTTCTGTTGAAAAATAGGGAAATCGGTGTTATAATTGTATTTAGTTAGATGAAGGGAGGGATTTTTATGACAAAAGTAATAGTTCGTAATGGAAATATCGAAGGTGCTTTAAGAAACTTAAAAGTAGATAAAGATGGCTCCCGTGCAAGACTAAAAGAAAGAGAACAAGGTTATTTAAAGCCTGGCGTTAAAAGAAGAAATGCTAAAAAAGAAGGCATTAAAAACACTCGTAAAAGAGAAAGATTATCAAGAAAAAATGAAAGATAAGCATTTGCTTATCTTTTAAAAAAAGGAGATATATAAATGAGAAATCAAATATTAGAAGATTTAAAAACCGCAATGAAAAATCAAGATAAGGAAACTTTAGCTGTTATTAGAATGGTTAAAGGTGCAATGCAAATGGAAGAATTAAATTTAAAACGTGAACTTAATGATGATGAAGTAATTAGTGTCATTGCTAAACAAATTAAAACAAGAAAAGAGTCTATTACCGAATTTGAAAAAGGTGGTAGAAATGATTTAATTGCAAAAACTCAAAATGAAATTGCTATTTTAGAAAAATATTTACCAGAACAATTATCAAAAGAAGAAGTAGTTAAAATTATCGAAGAAGTATTTGATGAGATTAAACCAGAAGGTATGAAAGATATGGGAAAACTAATGGGAATGATTACTCCTAAAGTTAAAGGTAGATATGATATGAGTGAAATAAGTAAAATGATTAAAGAAAAATTAAGTGGAAATTAGATTTCTGCTTTTTATATTAAAAAATAAAATTTTATTACTAGTAAATTATAATTTTATCATAATATTGACTTGATTTAATCCATATTATATAATCAAAAGTAAGATGGTGATTTGATGAAAACAATAATAAAAAATAATTGGAAAGCGGCGGTATTTTCGCTAATATTTGCTTTATGTTTATGCCTTCAAAAGTCAATAATCGATTATAATAGTGAACTAGGTTTTTTAACTCATATTAATATTTTAAAAACTATTATGACCTTTATTATTTTGTTTATTTTGATTTTTATTGGATCTAGTTTAATAATAAAATATATTTGTAAATTAAAATTTGCCGAAATAGAATATTCTAAAAAAGATATAAAAAAAATATTTATTATTTCCTTTATATCAATGCTTATTATATGGAGTATTTGTTTTATAACATTTTTTCCTGGAGCCAGTTTATCAGATACATATTTTCAATTTAGCCAGCCTGTTAAATCAGCGGCACAACATCCAATAGGATATAATCTTTTACTTCACTTTTTTATAGTTACTATTGGGTTTAATTTATTGCATAATGTGGTTATTGGATGGGCTTTATTAAGCGTTTTTCAGATGCTTTTTATTGCAGCGAGTATTTCCTTTGCCTTATGTTTTTTGGCTAAAAGGAAAATATCAAAGGTAGTAATAGCGATTTTAATACTTATTTATTCATTAATGCCAATATATGCTATTTATTCAATATATGCGATCAAAGATGTTCTATATTCCGTGCTATTATTATATTTAGTTTTATTAATTATTAAGCTCGTAGAATCAAATGGTGAGATGCTTAGAGATAAATTTTTTATTACCTTTTATATAATTATTTTTATTTTAATGTTTATAACTAGAAATAATACTATTGTAATATATTTGATAACTACTATAGCAATTACAATTAAATATTATAAAAAATGGAATATTTTAATAACTTTATTATTGATTCCGTTAGTATTTAACTGTTTATTAAATACGTTTTTAGATAAAAAATATGGTGTTGAACATTATTTTCAAGAAAGCGTCAGTATTCCACTTCAACAAATATCATCGACAGTTCATATCGATGGTAATTTAAATAAAAATGAGAAGGAATATATTAATTCATTGTTAGAATTAGATATAATGAGAGAAAATTATCATCCAGGGTTGATTGATACAATTAAATGGAATACCAATTTTAACCGTGATTATTTACAGAAAACTAAAATGAAATTTTTAAGGACTTGGGGTTCTATAATGATAAAAAATTTCGATACTTATATTGAAAGTCATATGTTACAAACATATTGCTTTTGGACACTAAATAGTAAAGCTTATGTTCCAAATATGTATCATAAAAGTTCTCGTAATGATTATAAAATGCCATATATAAATCAAATAAAGGAATATTATAATTTTTCATATATAAATTTATTACCACAAAAAATTCAAAAACCTTTAGAAAAATTCTATCAAAAATATGTCAGCTTAATTTCTGAAGGCCTATGTTTTTGGTTATTTATATTTTCGATGTTAGTGCTAAGCTATAAACGTCGTAATGTTTTATTAATTGGAATTCCATTATTTTCTTTGTGGTTAAGTATTATGTTAGCGACACCTATTAGTGGTTCTCTTAGATATGTATTTCCATTTTTCATTGTTTTACCAATATTAATAGGGTATATTTTAAATGTTAAAATTGATGATAGTAGGAGATAGCATACAGACAAAAGTGAAGTTACAAATTTGGTTAATAGATTAAATTATTAAGGAGGAATAAATTTATGAGTAAAATTTTAGTGAGTTTCTTTTCAGCTAGTGGTGTAACAAAAAGTGTAGCAAATAAAATTGCTACTACAGTTAATGGTGATTTATTTGAAATTGAGCCAGTAAATAAATATACAAATGAAGATTTAGATTGGACTAATAGTAGCAGCAGATCATCAGCCGAAATGAATGATTCATCATCAAGACCAGAAGTAAAAAATAAGATTTCTAATTTAAGTGATTATGATACTGTTTTAATTGGATTTCCTGTATGGTGGGATTTAGCGCCTAGAATCATTAATACCTTTATTGAAGAAAATAATTTAGAAAATAAGAAAATCTTTTGTTTTGCAACGTCAGGTGGATCTAGTGTAAATAATAGTTTTAATACACTAAAAAACACTTATAGTAATTTAAATTTTATAAGTGCTAAAAGATTTTCAAACAATGTATCAGATAATGATATAACAAATTGGCTTTTAATGTAGGGGTGCTATGAGTATAACTATAAATATTTATTACAAAGGTGAAAATGGAAAAGCAAATAAGCATTAGACATTCATCACAAATCAGAGATGATGAAAGAAATAGATGATTTAAGAAGTAAATATCATTTAAGTATGAAAGTAGATAAATTTATTGAATTAGATAAGGAGGAAAATTAAATGAAGAAACAAACAGCAGGTAGAGAAAAGTTAGGTAATATTGCCCCTGAATTTGCAAGATTAAATGATGATGTATTATTTGGAGAGGTATGGTCTAGAGAAGATAAATTATCAGCTCGTGATCGAAGCTTAATAACAATATCAGCATTATTTGCTATGGGACTTTATCCACAATTAAAGGCTCATCTAGAAATGGGAAAAGAACACGGCCTTAAAAAAGAAGAAGTCGTGGAAGCAATTACTCAACTAGCTTTTTATTCAGGATGGCCTAAAGCTTGGAGTACTTTTCCTTTAATTGAGGAAGTATATGGAAAGGATGATAAAAATGAAAAAACAAGAATTTGATAAATTAAATGTATTTGGATTAGGTAATCCAAATGATGCTTTTGCTAAATATTTTAGTGGACAAAGTTATTTAAAACCATTAGCTAAAACTGATAATGGAATAAGTTTTGCGAACGTAACGTTTGAACCAGGATGTCGTAATAACTGGCATATTCACAAAGCTAAATCCGGTGGTGGGCAAGTTTTAATTTGCATAGCTGGATATGGATATTATCAAGAAAAAGGGAGCGAAGCACAAAAATTATCTCCTGGAGATATTGTTGTAATACCAGCAAATGTTGAGCATTGGCACGGAGCAAGAAAAGATTCTTGGTTTAGTCATATAGCCGTAGAAGTACCTGGTGAAGAAACTGAGAATGTTTGGTTAGAACCAGTTACTGATGAAGAATATAGTAAATTGAGTAATTAAATTACAATTTGTATGAATAATTTACTGGCCCTTGATATGTTTCCTGTTAAAAATAACTTTTGCATTATAAAATGTTAATGCGAGAGGAGTGAAAAGAATATGAATCAAGAAAAAATAGGCAGATTTATTGCTGAATGCAGAAAAAACAAAAAAATTACCCAACAAGAATTAGCTGAAAGATTAGGAGTATCAGATCGTACTATTGGAAATTGGGAAAATGGTAGAAATATGCCTGACTTATCATTATTTAAACCTTTATGTAGTGAACTTGATATTACATTAAATGACCTAATGAGTGGTGAAAAAGTTAAAGAAAAAGAATATCAAGAAAAATTTGAGGAAAATATTGTAAATACTATTGATTATTCTACTAAAAGAATAACTAAATATAGCCAAGTTATTTCCTTAATTTTAATTATATTTGGATTATTTGTTTCTATGTCAGCAATAATGATTTTTCCAAGTGAAAGTAGTTGGGGATCTATTTATTCTGTATTTGGTATCATAATATTTATGATAGGTATTGCAAGAATGCTAAATACGATTAAATGGTATAAAAGATTGTTACTTACGATAGGAATTTTTATTTTCGCAGTGGGAACATTATTATTTACTGATTATTTAAATGTTAAATTGAATAAGGAAGCACCAATGTTTAGAATAGTTACAACAACTACGGGCAAAGTTATTTATTATAATACACCTTTTTATGATGTATATAGATGCAACTTTGATGAAGATAATGAGTATTGGACTATTGAAAAAAATAGTAAAAAAACAATTAACGATTTAATAAACTATTGTAAATAAATTAAAAAAGTCTATAGTTCTTTATATTATAGACTTTTTTTAAATAATATTGATTTTTAATTTTAATTTAATATTTATGTATTATATTATAATTGTGGAGGTGATAGATGAATAATTATTTATGATAATTAAATACGATAATTAAATAGAAAAAAAGAAAGGACTAATGATATATGGAAATTAAAATTTTGGGTAAAAATTCAAGTAATCGAATAAAAATTTTAAAACATTTGGAAAGAAGCCTAAAAAATATAGGCATAAATTCTATAGATATAACTATGGTCGAAGACGACTCAGAAATAAAAAAATACCACGTTTCAAATACTCCTTCTATTGTTATAAATGAAAAAGTAGTTAGTGAAGGTAAAATCCTAACTGAAAGAGAACTTAAAAATTATATAAAAATACTAACATAACATTCTAATCCATAATGTGTTTATGTTTAAAAGGTCAATTTAAAAAAAGTTGACCTTTTCTAATTGACATATAATGTTACTATTTTATTGCTTAGATAAATATAGTAGAGTAAAGCTAGCTTTAAGGTGTTATAGTTATTTTTAATTCAAAAAGAACATTAAACAGATAATTTTAATGTTCTTTTAATATTACCTATATAAAATTAAGTTGTTTATAAGGAGGTTATATGAAATATATAAAAAATGGACTAACGGTTATTAAGAATAATTATAAAAAAATTTTATTAGGATTTTTAATTATAATCATTGCTTTTGTTTTAGTTGAAACTTTAGACATTTTAAATAAGCAAAAGTTAAAAGCAAATTTAAAAAATGAGTCTTGGCTTCGTAATAATGTTGCTATTACCAAAGATGAATCATTAGGTGATAACATCTATAAAGTAATAAAAAATGAAAATATAACTATTTATAATGTTAAATTTCAAAAAATAGTTGATGAAAAAATTGACTTATTTACTAGAGATAATGATGATATTATTGTGATTTATAATCCTTATGGTACTAATAATTTAAGTGTTAATGTTTATTTTAAAGATGAAGATATAAAAGAAGTTAAATATAAAATAAAAACAGATAAACAAAATATCAAAGATTTTGAAAGAACTTTAGTAAATAACGATAATTCATCTTATGAATTAATTGGACTATTCCCTGGATATAATAATGAAGTCATCGTTACTAAAACTTTAAATGATGGTAGTAGGAAAGATTATACATTTAATGTTGATTTAAGTAATATTAAAACATATGCCGAGACTAAACTTAAAACCGAAAATGGCACAAGTAAAGAAAGTTTAACCGATGGGTTATATTCAATGCTTGGTAATGATTCCGATGATAAAGATTATCTAGCTTTATATGATAATGATGGCGTTATCAGAAGTGAAATTCCAATTATCGGTTACAGGGCTCACGCCATATTATTTAATGAAGATAAGATGTATTTTAGTATTTCACAAACTAAAATAGCCGAAATGAATAATTTAGGTAGGATTACAAAAATTTATAAAACAGGAGATTATCAGTTACATCACGATTATACTTTTGATAAAGATGGAAATTTATTAGTCTTAGCCAACAACACCAAAAAAGAAACTGAAGAAGATACGATTATAAAAATCGATAAAAAAACTGGTAAAGTGACTGAACTTTTAGATTTTGAAGATATATTTAAAGATTATGTAGATACATGCACGTTAGATACTAAATCGGCAAGAGATGAAGGCGAAGATGGTTTAGACTGGCTTCACTTAAATTCGATTGAATATGTTGATGGTGATGTTATTGTTAGTAGTAGGGAAACATCTTCAATTATAAAAATTTCAAATATTGAAGATAAACCAAAGCTAGAATATATTTTAAGTAATGATAAATTTTGGCAAGAAACTGATTTTGAAGATTATGTATATCAAAAGAAAGGTGATTTCCTTATTCACGCAGGACAACATTCAGTTAGATATAGTAAGATTAATGAAGATGAATACTATTTAACTTTCTTCAATAATAATTACGGAGTATCTAATAGTCAGCCAGACTTTGATTATAGTACTTTAGGTATTAAGAATAATAATCCATTTAAAGGAGACAAATCTTATTACTATGTATATAAAGTAAGTGAAAAAGACAAAACCTTTGAATTAGTTTCTAGTTTTGATTTAGAATATTCAGGGATTGTCAGCAGCGTTCAAAATATCGGTGATAATATTGTTACTGATTCTGGTACGGCTGGAGTATTCGCCGAATATGATAAAGACTATAATTTAATTAGAAAATATAAAGCTAAAATGAATAAATATATGGTATATAGAGTACTTAAATATGATTTTAATAATTTTTGGTTTAAATAAAAGAAAGAGTAAATAAAATGCAAAAAATATGTGAAAAATGTAGTAAAGAGATAGTAGAAGATTCTAAATATTGTCGTTATTGTTAATTTAAAAACAAAGATACTAAAGTAGAAGAAAATAAAAATTGATAAAAGTACAAATAAATAACCAAAGGAGGAAAAATGTATATATTAAAAAATGCTTTAATTTCTATTACAAGAAATAAAGGTAGGAATTTACTTATTGGAATAATTATAGTTGTAATCGCTTTAGCTTCAGCCGTTACACTAGCCATCCGCAATTCAGCTAGTTCGCTTATTAACTCGTATGAAAACAAATACGATGTTAAAGCTACTATCGGGGTCAACAGGGAAAATATGCGTGGTGGTATAAGGACTGAAGAAGGTATGAGTGATGAAGATAGAGATGAAAAAAGAGAAGAGATGCAGGAAGTTTTTGCAAAGGCCAGTAATATTACCGAAGATGAAATTAACAAATATGGTGATAGTAAATATGTCAAAGAATACTATTATCAAGTATCAGTAGGAGTTAATGCTGATGATTTAGAAAAAGCTAGTATGGAAAATAGTGAAAATAACGATAAAGTAGGTGGTCCTGAAAATGGTGGAAGAGAAAAATTTAATGGGATGAATGATTCTGATTTTACCTTAACAGGCTATTCAACTTTATCAGCAATGGAAGATTTTATAAATGGTAGATATAAAATTACCGAAGGTAAAATTAGTACTGATATGAAAGATAACTCGTGTGTAATCAGTGAAGAATTAGCCACTTTAAATGATATTAAACTAAATGATGAAATTTCCTTTACCGACCCTAATAATGAAGACAATAAAATAACTTTAAAAGTTGCCGGTATTTATGATGAAGAAAGTGATACTGAAGGTATGATGGGTATGTTTGCTGAATCAGCTAACAACATCATTACTAATGCTAATGTGGTAAATAATTTTACCCAAAATGATGAAGATATTCATAAGACTATAACACCAACTTTTATTTTAACTAGTAAAAAAGATGCTCAAAAGTTTGAAAAAGAGCTTACTAGTAAAGGCTTAAGTGAATACTTAACCGTTCAAACCAATTTAGATGAAGTAGAAAATTCAACTAAAACCATATCAAATGTTAAAACATTTGCCACGACTTTTCTAATTATTACTTTAATTATTGGTGGAGCTATTTTATTTGTTATCAGTATGATAAATATTCGTGAGCGAAAATATGAAATAGGTGTTTTACGAACGATTGGAATGAAGAAAAGCCATTTAACTATGCAATTTGTTTGTGAACTTTTAATTGTATCATTTGTAAGTTTACTTATTGGTACCGGTCTTGGAGCTATGTGCAGTGTACCTGTTTCTAATCATTTATTAGAAAGTGAAATATCAAATAGTGAGGCCCAAAAACAAAATGTTGAAAATAACTTTGGTGGTCACGGTGATAAACCGATGTTTGATAAAATAAATGGAACCGTAGAAGTAGAGGCTTTTGATTCGATTGATGCGGCGGTTGATCTAAAAGTATTATTAGAGTTACTAGGCATTGGAGTCGCTTTAACATTAGTAAGTGCGTTAGCTTCAATGATTAGTATTCAAAAATTTTCGCCACTTACGATTTTAAAGGAGAGAAGCTAATGAAAGAAATATTAAAATTAGATAATGTTAGTTACAGGTATGCTGATGCGGAAAAAGATGACTATGTTCTTAAAAATATAAATTATAAATTTGAATTAGGTAAAGTGTATGCGATTAAAGGAAGAAGTGGTAGTGGTAAGACAACATTACTTTCCCTTATAAGTGGTCTTGAAACTAATTATGATGGTAAAATCACTTATGATAATCAAGATCTAAAAAACATCAATTTAGACACTTATCGTAATACTTATGTGGGAATTATCTTTCAAAGTTACAATTTACTTCCACACCTAACAGCTAGTGAAAATATAATTTTATCAATGGATATTAGTAAGACTAAAGAAAAAGATAAAAAAGGTAAAGCCATTAAACTTATGGAAAGTGTTGGCTTAAATAAAAATTTCGCTAGTAGAAGAGTATTAAAACTTTCAGGTGGTGAGCAACAGAGAATTGCTATTGCTAGAAGTTTATCTTATAATCCTAAAGTTATTTTAGCTGATGAGCCTACAGGAAACTTAGATAAAGAAACTGAAGATGAAATTCTTAACATATTTAAGTCACTCGCGCATAAAGAAAATAAATGTGTAATAATAGTTACTCATTCTAAAAATGTTTGTGATGAAGCGGACAAAGTATATGAATTAAAAAAGCATAAAAGTTGAAAACTGTTAAAAATGTTTTAAAATATTGGCAAAGTAGTATATTCAAAATGAATATGCTGCTTTTTATGTAAAAAAAGTATAATTTTATAAACAGTAAAAGAAATTTTGCTTTGGTATGGTATAATGATTTTGAAAGTTGGATGTCAATATCTTTTTAATGTTTTTTTAACATTTATAATGTATATTCTAGTTATTAAAAGAAGGGGAGAAAAGTTATGCAAAGAAAAACAAAAAATATTATATCTATTGTTATTATATTATTATTGTGTGGAAGCATTGTTTTTACTGGATATTTAAATACAAAATCAAACAATAATAGCAGTATGCCTAATGTGGGTCAAAGTAGTAATCAAACATTAGAAAATTCAAATGAAAATAATCAAGATGAACCGCCTGCAAAACCAGAAGGCGAAATGAATAATGAGCAAGGTAATGGCAATTCAAATATGGAAGAGCCACCAGCAAAACCTGATGGAGATAATAATGATGGGATACCACCAGAGATGCCAAATGATAACGGTAGTATGGAGCAAATAGGAGGTCAGCCAGAAAATAATAATTATATTTATTTGATTATTTTGGGGTTAGAAAGTTTAGTATTATCTATTATGATACTTTATTTATTGATGTCAGGATTCAATAAAAAAACTTTAAAAGCAACTTTTATAAATACTGATAAAATAATAATCTATATTTTAGGAGTTATCATTTTGACAAGTGGACTTACTTTTACTGAAAATCTAATTACTAATAAATATAAAAATAATGTAACTATTAATAATCCTAGCCAAAGTATGGGAGCAGGGCAAAATACAAATATTTCTTATTCGGCTGTAAAAGAGATTACCAAATCATTAGCAGAAACAAGTGGTGAATATGAAAGTTCAAAAAATGACGAAAATGCTATTTTAGTTAGTGGAGATATTGATGTAACTCTATCAGATATTAAAGTAGATAAAAGTGGCGATTCAGATGGTGGTGATAATACCAGTTTTTATGGTACTAATTCGGCAATTTTATCTAAAGATGGAGCTAATTTGATTCTTAAAAATATGACAATAAATACAAATGCTACGGGTGCTAATGGTGTATTTAGTTATGGAGGCAGCGCAACTACTAATAATACAAATAGTGATGGCACACAAGTAACAATAAGTGATTCTAAAATAACGACAACAAAAGATAACTCAGGTGGAATTATGACAACTGGTGGCGGAACTATGGATGCCAAAAATCTTACCATCAATACTAAAGGCGTATCAAGTGCTGCCATTAGATCAGATCGTGGTGGCGGAAAAGTAAATGTTGATGGTGGAACATATACGACAACTGGTGCAGGTTCCCCTAGCATTTATTCAACTGCTGATATAACAGTAAAAAATGCCTCTTTAATTTCTACGGCATCAGAAGGTGTGGTAATTGAGGGAAAGAATAAAATAACTCTTGAAAATGTAACTTTAACTGATACTAATAATAAATTAAATGGACAATCTACAACTTATAAAAATATTTTTCTATATCAATCTATGAGTGGAGATGCCAGTGCGGGTGTGTCAGAGTTTAGTGCTACTGATTCTACAATAACTACAAATAAAGGTGATACTTTCTATATTACTAATACAAGTTCTAAAATAATTTTAAATAATAATAAGTTTACAAATAATGATTCTACTGGCAACTTTTTAAGAGCCAAAAAAGATTCTTGGGGAAGTAATGGTTCAAATGGTGGCATTGTAGAATTAGTAATGGAAGATCAAAAAGCCAAAGGTAATATTGCAATAGATTCACTTTCAACTCTTGATATGGCTATGAAAACAAACTCTTCTTATGAGGGAACAATTAATGGCGAAAATGATGCTAAAAAGATAAAATTAACATTAGATAAAACATCAAAAATAAAATTAACAGGTAATAGTTATATAACATCTCTTGATAATTCTGATAGTAGTAATAGTAATATTGATTTTAATGGTTATAAATTATATGTAAATGGTAAAGCGATAAATTAAGATATTTATATAGCAAACTATAATTAAAAAAGTGAGCGATTTTTCTGGTAAGTAAAAAATTAACTGAAGCAGAAATATAAGAAAAAATCAGAAAAGTTGATGATTCTATGGCCAAAGAGGGTATGCCACTTACAAAAGAAATTAAACAAAAGCTTTATAATTGTATTACTGGCAAATCTACTTATGAAAAAGAAAAAAATAATAGAAAAATATAGGAAAATTTATAGATAACAATAAGTATTCTTATGATTCAACTTCTGATTATTGTTATGAAGAAACCGATATTTTAATTAATTTATTTAATATTACCAATAATTATGATTTATATAATAGATGATTAATATAACTAATGATATTTTAGGGGAAATATGGTATAATATTTACATAAAATAATTAGAAAAGTGAGTGATTTTTATGAATGCAAAACAAATAAAAACAGCTTTAATAGAACAAAAAAATATTGAATTAAAGGGAAATTTATACCATAAAACACAAATTGATTTTGCCTATAATACAAATCATTTAGAAGGATCAACAATAACACCTGATGAGACTGCTAGTATATATGACACTGGAACAATTTTAACTAGTGGTGATAAAGTAATTGTGTTAAAAGATATGACGGAAACTAAAAATCATTTTACTTTATTCAAATATATGCTTGATACAATAGATGAGCCTTTAACAGAGGATATAATAAAAAAATATCACTTTATATTAAAAGATGGCACCTTAACCGATACCGAAAAGCAATGGTTTAATGTTGGTGATTATAAAACAAAAAAGAATTTTGTTGGCGAAATTACAACCTCACTTCCTAAAAATGTAGCCAAGGATATGAAATCATTGTTAGAGTGGTATCATAACATAAAAAACAAATCTATAGAGGATATTATAGAATTTCATGTTCGTTTTGAAAAAATTCATCCATTTCAAGATGGCAATGGAAGAGTAGGACGTATTATTATGTTTAGAGAATGTTTAGCAAACGATATTATACCTTTTTATATTGAGGATAGAAATAAGGAATTTTATATAAGAGGGATAAGAGAATACCAATTACATAACGACAAAACTTATTTAATAGATACATGTTTAAATAGTCAAGACAATTATGAAAAAATGGCAAAATATTTTTTAGAAGATTGATATTTAATATCAATGTTTTTTTAAAACAAAAACGTCGCAAAATATGTTTTGTTATTTGTGTAGAATTAGTTATTAGATAAATGTGGTGAGATTTATATGATAGATGTAAAAGATATCGAAGAAAAGAAAATTGATGAAAATTATAAATTTAGAAGGTATTTAAAAGTATATGCTGACGAGAAAACTTTAGATAAGCAATTTAAAAATCTTCATAATAAATATTTTAAAGACTTTGATTGTGCAAAATGTCGAAACTGTTGTAAAGAGCTTGGAATATCAATGACAGAATATGAATTAAAAAAAATATGTAAGGAATATAACTATGATATAGATGAACTCAAAAATAAAGCTTTAACTGAAAATTATGGAGAATACATTGCTAGACCGTGTCCATTTTTAAAAGGAAGTAAGTGTAATCTTGATAAATTTAAGCCACAATCATGTATTGATTATCCATATACTGATAAGCCAGAAAGATTATTCAGTTTACTTACGGTAGTTAATAATAGTAAGATTTGCCCGGTAGTGTATCAAATTTTAGAAGATTTAAAAAAAGAATATAATTTTAAATAAAATTTAATTTATAAATGGAGTAATGATTTATGAAAAAAATATTAAATGATAATAGTTTTGAAGGCTATTTTGAACCTAGTATTTTGTCCAGAGGGGAAAGGTATTATAGAGAAAATAGAATTATGGATATTTGGTGTCAAGGTGATACCGTAACGGCCTATATCGATGGTAGCGAAATATACAAAGTAGAACTTACAATGGAAGATAATGAAATTTTATATGGATATTGTACATGTCCATATTCTGCGGATGGTGAATTTATGTGCAAACATATGGCAGCTACATTATACTATTTAAATGAAAATGAAGTTCCAGAACTAGAAACTATGAAACCAAAAATCAAAGAATCATTTAAAACTGAAGCTGAGCTTTCTAAAATCTATGATATGATGAAACATGAACTTAGACAAATAAGTGATGGATATGGATTTGTGAATTATTATAATGGCAGGAAGTTTGTTCGCCTAATTGATAGAGTAGCAAATTACATTGATAATTTTATCGACACGAAAAATTATGATGATGCTTTTGAACTTATAAAATACTCTTATTTTTTTATAAGCAAGGTTTTTATGGATGGCTCGAATGGTGAATACCAAGAAACGTTATATACAATTAGTGACGTTGCAAGTAAGCTTTTATATAATGAGGATTTTTTTGAAATTTTTTCAAAATGGGCATGTGAAATTTATAATGCCAAATCATTAGAAGATTTTTCAGATGCACCACTATATTCACTAATTCTTTTTGCAAGTGATAAAATAACGGCTACTAAAGTTATAAATATTTTAGATAAGTTAGAATTTGATTATGGTATTTTTGTAAGTGTCTTAGTCGATAAAATTGAACTAACGTATAATTTCATTGATAAAAAGACTGCGATAAAAATGTGTTATGACAATATTGATAACTATCATATTAAAGAATTACTATTAAAATATTTAAAGAAAGAGAAAAATATACCTGAAGTTATAAAAATACTAAAAGATAACATTGAAAATAACATTGGAAAATATAATGCTTATAATGAATTATTAAAAGTTTATGAGGAAAATAATATGCTTAATGAAAGAAAAGAACTTTTGATAGAGGTAATTATTGAAACATCAGATTTAAATAGATTTAAAGAATTGAAAAAAATGTGTTCTAAAAAGGAATGGCACCAAGTAAAAGAAGAAATAATCACAAACATTGAACCAAATAATAACCTATTAAAAGATATCTATATGGAAGAAAAGGAAACCGATAAATTGTTTGATTTATTAAAACAAACATCAGAACTTTTCACCCTTTCAAAATATCAAGAAGGAGTAAAAGATAAATATTCCAAAGAGTTATTAAAATTATATAAACCTTTAATAATAGAAAATAGTAAATACGTATCAGATAGAAATAGTTATTATGGATTATGTAGATATATTAAAAAAATGGGAGAACTAAATAATTCTGAAGATTTTATTTTTGATGTATTAGATGAAATGTATCCTAATTATCAAAATAGGCCAGCATTTAAAGAAGAGATTATGGAAGTTTTAGAAAACAAAGATAAATTCAAAAAATTATTAGAAAGTAAAAAAGCAAAATAGGAGTTGTATGTAATGGATTATAAGATTTGGGAGAAAAAATCTGCAGAAAATCGTAAAAGAAATGAAAAATTTATTAAAGATTTTCAAAAGTGGTTAGTTCAAAAAAAATTAGCTACCAAAACAATTAGAAAGCATGTAAATAATGCCTCTTTATATATTAATGATTATCTAAATTATTATGATGTAAGGACAATGGAAGAGGGTGTACATTCTATCTATGGCTTTTTAGACGGGTGGTTTATAGAAAAATGCTTATGGTCTTCAAAAAACTCATTAAAACAAACTGCTGCTAGTATTAAAAAATTTTATGAATGCATGAGTGAAAAAGGATATGTAAAAAAAGAAGATTATAAATTTTTATGTCACGAAATAAAGGATAATATGGATGCATTTCTAGAAGAAATGGAGGCATTTGATAATGGAACATATTATGATTTGTTTTAAACTATTTACATAAAAATTATAGTGATTTAATAAAGAATTAATATTGTATAATATTTACATAAAATAATTAAAAAAGTGAGTGATTTTTATGGCAAGTAAAAAATTAACTGAAGCAGAGATACAAGAAAAAATTAGAAAAGTTTATGGTGCTATGGCTCAAGAAGGCATGCCTTTAACAAAGGAGATTAAACAAAAACTTTATAATTGTATAACCGGCAAGTCTACTTACGAAAAAGAAAGAAAAAAAATCATCGAAAAATATAGGAGAATCTATGGATAACAAGTATAAAAAAACATTTAAGTATGAAATGAAATATTTAAATGTTTTTTAATTAAGCTTTAACCCAAATAAATAAATTACATATATTAATTTAGGAGGGTGAAAAGATGAATAATTTACAAGTGGTTGTTGATGCTGGACACGGTGGTTCTGATCCAGGCGCTGTTAGTAGTAGTGGTGTTCAGGAAAAAGATTTAACTTTAAAAATTGCCCAGTATATGTATCAGCAGTTTCAAAATAAAGGAGTACCAGTTACGTTAGTAAGAAGTACTGATGAAACAGTATCACCAACGGAAAGAGTAAGGCGAATACTCGCAGCTTATGGTGACAATCCTAATGTTATAGTTATATCAAATCATATAAATGCAGCTGGCTCTGGCTATAAAGGTGCCGAAGGTGCTGAGGTGATATATGCTTTAAGAAATAATAGTAATTTAGCTAATAATATTTTAAATGCATTAGGAGATGCTGGCCAAAAGGTAAGAGATGTATATCAACGAAGATTGCCAAGGGATACATCAAAAGATTATTATTTTATTCATAGAAATACGGGAAAAACACAACCAGTAATTGTCGAATACGGTTTTATAGATAGTCCTGAGGATTTATCTAGAATTCAGAATAATTATAAAAAGTATGTCGATGCTGTTGTTGATGCAGTTATACAAACAGCTAAAGGCGGAACAATAGCGGCTATTCCATCAGGAAATACATATTTAGTAAAATCAGGTGATAGTTTATGGAATATTGCTAATAAATATGGAACAACAGTTAATACTTTAAAAACACTAAATGGACTTACTAGTAATACCTTACAAATAGGTCAGATTCTAAAAGTTCCCACTAATGTAAATGGAGGTAATCAATATACTGTAAAATCAGGGGATAGAATTTTTATGGGGAATAATGAGTAATAATATAAAAATGCTGTTGAAATTTGAGACATTTTGGAGAAAAATGTCTTTTTGTATGGTATAATATTAATTGTTATTAAGAGTGTATCAGGGAGGTTTGATGTTGTGTATCAAATATTAAGTGAATTAAGTTTATTATTAAGAATGTATTTTTGTTACTTAACGATAGATAATATTCCAATACTAAAAAATGAACTATGGAATTACATTTTGCTGGAAGTTATATCTCTTTATACAATATTAAGAATAATTACTTATTTTGAAGTAGGAAAACTTTACGAGAAAGGTGATAATTCGGAATTTGGGGTAATAGCATATTTCATTATTTATTTAATTAATTTAGGTGTAATGTATGGAGTATTGTTATTATTAACAAAAATTGGTGTATTGCCAATATAGGAGGTAAAAATGGCTATAAAAGAATCTATAAGTTATGATGATATAATATTTAAAACTAAAAGTGGAAATAACTTAGGTTTAAAAAATGATTTTTTTGACGAAAATTTAATGTTATATCCACTGTATAAAAAAATTAAAATGAATGGTGACAATAACACTTGTGATGTATTTCCATACAATGATTTTAGGTTAGAATTATTTTGCCCAATTTGCAAAAAAAGAAGAATATTTTGCTTTCAAAATTCTTCTTTTGTAAAAGTATTTTTGGTTCAATATGGAAATCAACAATGTGAAAAGGTAAAAGATTTTTTATTTAAAACAGATTACTTTTCTGTAAGGGCTCAAGCAGATTGTAAGCATAACTTGTTGGTAATTTTTAAAAAAATTGATGATTCAACAATTATGAAAATTGGACAATATCCATCTATATATGAACTTAATGAAGAAATAAATAATAAGGAATTTATAAAAATGCTTGGTGATGAATATGCTGGTTATTATAGAAATGCTTGCTCTTTATATAGTTTTAATACTTGTATAGGTGCAATGATATACTTAAGAAGAATCTTTGAAAAAATATTGCTAGATACATATGAAGAACAAAAAGAAAATATAGATATTAAACTGGTAGATTTCAAGAAATTACGAATGGAAGATAAATTAAAACAATTAAAGGAATATTTACCTGATATATTGTTTGAACAAGGATTTAATGTCATTTATAGAAAAATAAGTGATGGAGTACATAATTTGACTGAAAATGAGTGCCAAGAAATATTTCCTATATTAAAAACTGCAATAGAAGAAATTTTAATTGAAAAGTTGGAAATTCAAGAAAAACAAAAACGAAGAACTGAAATTTCAAATAAAATTGGCAATTTATAGGTTGTGAGGTAGTGAAATATGATTAAAGGAAAACCATTTGTAAAATGGGCTGGTGGAAAAAGACAAATAATAGATAAGTTGAAACAATATATTCCAGATGAATTTAATACTTATTATGAACCATTTGTGGGTGGAGGTGCATTATTGTTTGAGTTATCACCAAAAAAAGCAGTTATTAATGATTCTAATAAAGAACTTATGAATGTATATGAATGTATTAAAGATGAAAAAAAGTTTGATGCAATGTGTAGAGAATTAAATCATCATGAAACAGAACATTCTGAAGAATATTATTATAAAATTAGAAATTTGGATAGAGATAAAAAGAAATTTAATAAACTCGTGGATTATAAAAGAGCATCTCGTACTATTTATCTAAATAAAGCTTGTTTTAATGGTTTATATAGAGTTAATAGTAAAAATGAATTTAATGTACCATTTGGGAAAAAAATTAAAGTTAATACTTATGAAGGACAAAATTTAGGTATCATCTGTGGATATTTGAATTATAATGATGTGAAATTACTTTCAGTCGATTTTGAAGAAGCAGTTAAGGATGCGAAAAAAGGAGATTTCGTTTATTTTGATCCACCTTATGATTCTGATACATCTACATTTAATAGTTATACTGAAGATGGTTTTGGCAAAAAAGAACAAAAAAGACTTGCTAAAGTATTTAAAGAATTATCTGATAGAGGTTGTTATGTAATGTTATCAAATCATAATACTACTTTAGTAAATGAATTATATAAGGATTTTAATATTCATGTAATTGAAGCAAAAAGAAATATTAATTCCAACGGAGAGAAAAGAGGTAAAGTAGAAGAAGTTATTATCACAAACTTTGAAAATAAAAAAGGATTTGAAGAATAAATAGAGTATAATATATATGAGGAGGTAATTTGTATGGTTAAGAAGTATTATTATGAAGATAATGACTTTAAACTAATACAA